>JAYSPJ010000222.1:0-9858 GCA_043722155.1 Bradyrhizobium sp. | reverse complement strand
GATATCAGCAACCGCATCCACGATGAGTTTGCCTATGACCCGGAAGCGACCGATGTTTCTACGCCCATCTCGCAAACTCTGGCGCAAAAGCGCGGGGTGTGCCAGGATTTCGCCCATGTGATGATCGCGGGGCTGCGCGGCCTCGGCCTGCCGGCGGCCTATGTCTCGGGCTATCTGCGCACCATTCCGCCGCCGGGCAAGCCGCGCCTGCAGGGAGCCGATGCGACCCACGCCTGGGTCTCGCTATGGTGCGGCGAGGGGTTGGGGTGGATCGGTTTTGATCCGACCAACGACATCCTGGTCGAGAACGATCACATCGTGCTGGCGGTGGGGCGGGATTTTTCCGATGTCTCGCCGGTCGACGGCATCATCGTGGGGTCGCGCAAGCAGAAGCTAGCGGTCGCGGTCGACGTGCTGCTGGTCGAATGACGCAAGCCTCGAAGGCGTCCCTGAAAAGCCACGACGTCATCATCCTCGGTGCGGGCGCCGCGGGCCTGATGTGCGCCGGTGTCGCCGGTCAGCGCGGGCGTTCGGTGCTGGTGCTGGAGCAGGCTCGGCATCCGGGCGAGAAGATTCGCATTTCCGGCGGCGGGCGCTGCAATTTCACCAATCTGCACACGAGCCCGGCGAATTTCCTGTCGGACAATCCGCAGTTCTGCCGTTCGGCGCTGAGCGGCTACACCCGGCAGGATTTCATCGCGCTGGTCGAGAGGTACGGCATTGCCTGGCACGAGAAGACCCGCGGGCAATTGTTCTGCGACGGCTCGTCGCGGCAGATCGTCGACATGCTGCTGGAGGAATGCCGCAAGGCCCGCGCGCAATTGCGGCTGGGCGTGCGCATCTCCGCGATTTCGAAAGCCGAAAGCGATTTCATCGTGGTGACCGACCAGGGCGAGTTTCGTGCGCGCTCGCTGGTGGTCGCGACCGGCGGTCCGTCGATTCCGAAAATGGGGTCGAGCGGCTTCGGCTACAAGATCGCCGAGCAGTTCGGCCTGAAGATCGTGCTGCCGCGGGCAGCGCTGGTGCCGTTGACCTTCGACGCGGCGTTGCTTGCCGAGTTCAAGGAGATGTCGGGCGTCTCGGTGGATGCCGTCGTCAGTTGCGGCAAGGCGCGTTTCGACGAGGCGCTGCTGTTTACCCATCGCGGCCTGAGCGGGCCGGCGATCCTGCAGATTTCCTCCTATTGGCGCGAGGGCCAGGACATAGTCATCGACATGGCGCCGAACGTCGATGTATTGGCCGAACTGAAAAGACTGCGCCGCGACCATCCGAGGCAGGAAATGGCCACCGCGCTTTCAGGCTTTCTGCCAAAACGGCTCGCATCGATCATTGCCGGACGGATCGGAGGTCCGGCCCGGCTGGCCGATTTCTCCGACAAGCTGCTCATCGGCGTCGCCGCCGCGGTGCAAAGCTGGCACGTCAGGCCCGCCGGCACCGAAGGCTACCGCACCGCCGAAGTGACGCTCGGCGGCGTCGACACATCGGAGCTTTCCTCGAAGTCGTTGGAATCTCGGTCCGTCCCCGGGCTCTATTTCATCGGCGAGGTCGTCGACGTCACCGGCCATCTCGGCGGCTTCAATTTTCAATGGGCGTGGTCGTCGGGAGTGGCGGCGGGGCGGCATGCCTGAGGCCGGCGGTAGCGCTGCATGCCGCCTGCTTGCCGCGCCGCAAGGAAACGCAAACCGCGGCAGCTTGATCTGTGACAAACACTGGCGCCGGAACATGTGGCAGTGGGAATGCTGCCTTGGCCCGAGCGGAGAGGTATCAGGCTGTCTCCATTCGCGGTTGCGAATACCTTAGCTGGCGACGCTTCCCGGAAGCACGGGGCCACAGGAGGTTCTGATGTCCGTCAATGACCGCACCGATAATCTCGCTGCTGCCCTTCGATATGCGCTCGAAACCACCCGTGCGGTACGGGTTTGCCCGTTCCACCCGGATGTGACGATCCGCGTGGGTGATGATGCGGCGGAAAGCCATGCCTATGTTCGCGCCAGTAAAATTGTCAAAAGCGACGGCACGACATGGGCCCGGGAAGTTCTGCTGGAAGAAATGAAGCGCCAGCTTGGCGATGCGGCAGATGGTGCTTGCCCTGCCTGTACGTGTAAGGGTTAGACCTATCGGCAAAACGGCAGCATACCGGCGCCTTTCTCGCGCGCCTCATGTTCCGACGCGAAGCGATGCACGCAGCTTGCGAAGACAGGCAATGACGGAGAGCGCGGTGATGAGGCCCGTCTTCGGGTTTTCCGACGGGATGTTCTCGATCGACATGGAAAAGCGGGCCGAGTCGGATTCCACGTCGATCCGATGGATGTTGCGCGTCAATGCGGGATCGGCCCAGATCTCGATGGTCGTTCGATCGGGACCTATGCCGGCCAGCGACAGTGCGGCGGCAACGTTCACATTGGCCGGAAATCCTTTGGCCGCCTCGCGTGCCGTACCGTCGAATATTTTGAGCGGTTCGGTAATTCCTTCGATGTCGATGTTGTTCGCGACGATATAGGGCGCGCCTGCAAGCCCGCGGACCGGCTTCCGGGTGACCATCCGGACCGAATGGATGGTCCCGACCGCTGCCGCGGTCACGGCGTCGAGGCCAATCAGCGCGCCGGTGGGCACCACGATTTGACCGCCATGCTGCTTGGCAAGTTCAATCAGGTCGTCGTGGTCGAGCAGCGCACCTGCGCTGAGGACGACCGCGGTCTTCCCGGCAGCTACAAACGGCGCAACGATCAATCTCACGAGCCTGCTCGGGGCGCATTCGATGACAATGTCGGCAACGTCGACCAGCGCCTCGATCGGCAACACGGCAGGCGTTCTTGTCAGACTGGCCAGCCGGCTGCGGTGCTTTTCGGGGTTTTGCACCGATACGGCGGTAAGCACCAATCCATTGATTCCCCGGTCCAGCGCTTCGACCACCCTGGTTCCAATAGCGCCCAGCCCGACCACCGCAATGCGCAAGTCGGGTCGCAAGCTTTGCTCCAAATTCGCCATCGGGACCTCGGTTCAAAAATCCGGCTCTTCCTCGGTCACCCGGTTCTGATGCCGCAAATGCTGCCATATCGCCAGCACCACCGAAACTGCGGCCGCCAGCAGCAGGGCGCCGGAAATCGGCCGCGTCAGGAATAGCCAGGGATTCGCGTCGGTCATGATCGCGCGCACGAGGTTGATCTCGATCTGGTCGCCGAGAATCAAGCCGAGGATCAGGGGCGCGAGCGGAAAGCCGAGCTTGACCAGCCCATAGCCGACGACGCCGAACAGCAGCAGCACGTAGACGCTCTCCATCGTGTTGTTGAGCGCGTAAGCGCCGACGACGCAGAGCACGAGCACGACCGGCGCCAGCACCGCCATCCGCACCGAGGTCACGCGCAGCATCAGCGGCATCAGCACGACGCAGATCAGCAGCATGCAGGGGTGCGCCAGGATGTAGGCCGCATAGATGCCATAGGCGAGGTCGGGGTTTTGCGAGATGAACAGCGGTCCCGACTGAATGCCGTGGATCGTCATCGCGCCGAGCATCACCGCGGTCACGGCGTCGCCGGGAATGCCGAATGCCATGATGGTCATCAGCGAGCCGCTGACATTGGCGTTGTTCGAGGCTTCCGACGCGATGATGCCCTCGGGGTGGCCCTTGCCGAAAAGCTCCGGCGTTTTCGAGAATTTCTTGGCCTGGTCATAGGCCATGACGCTCGATGCGCTGCCGCCGATGGCCGGCAGGATGCCGATGATCAGCCCGACGATCGTGGCCCACGCCAGCAGGAACGGCTGCCTGAAGATTTCCAGGTTCACCTTGAGGTGCGAAAAGCGCTCGAGTCTGACCCCGACCAGCGCCTCCGCCGCCTGGCCGCGCGGCTGATTCAGCTTCTCCAGATCGGTCATGATCTGCGCGAAGGCGAAAATGCCGATCAGCACGGGGAGGAACGGAAAGCCGCCGCCGATGAACTCGGAGCCGAAGGTGAAGCGCGGCACGCTGCCGATCGGATCGTGGCCGACCACCGTGATCAACAGCCCGATGGCGGTCGAGATCAGTCCCTTGAGCAGCGAGGATTCGGTGAGCCCCGCGACCATCGCCATGGCGAGCACGAACAGGGAGAAGTATTCCCACGGCCCGAATTCCAGCGCGATCGCGGCCAGCGGCCCGGTGAGGAACACCAGGAACAGGGCGCCGAGCAGGCCGCCCCAGACCGAGGCCCACACCCCGAGCCAGATGGCGCGGCCGGGCTCGCCGTTGCGCGCCATGGGAAAGCCGTCGAACGTGGTGGCGATCGAAGCCGGCGAACCCGGGATACCGAGCAGACAGCAGGTGATCAGGCCCCCGGTCGATCCGCCGACATAGACGCCGGTCATCGCCGCAAGGCCCGCCAGCGGATCGAGCCCGTAGGTGAACGGCAGCACTATGATCACCGTCATGGTGATGGTGACGCCCGGCAGAGAGCCGCCGATCACGCCGATGAACGTGCCGGCAAACAGCGGCAACAGATATTTCCACTGCGCGACGTTGACGAGGCCGTTCGCGAGCAAATCCAGCATCAGAATCCCGTCCATGCGCCGCGCGGCAGCAGCACCAGCAGGTATCGTTCGAAGATGAAATAGCTTACGGCGGCGCTGCCGAGCGCGATCGCGGCGAGCGCCAGCCATTGCCGCGCCGTTCGCGGCCGGCCCAATGCGGCCTGCAGCGTGCCGACGAACAGGACCGTGGCGAGGCGAAATCCCAGCAGCGGCAGCAGCACCACATAGGCGCCGACGATCGCGAATGCGATCACGACCAGCCGATAGTTTCGTTGCGGCGCGTCATCTGTGCCGGCTGTGACCGGCGCGCGCTGCATGAGGTCCTGCAGCACCAGCAGCCCGCTCGCGACCGCCATGAAGGACAGCACGATGGCCGGGTAAAAGCCCGGCCCGACCGGAACGATCGGAAGGGACGGCAGCTGGAACGACTGGACCAGGAGGACCAGGCTGATCGCGAGCAGGATCAGCCCGGCAATTCCGTCGCGGCCAATGCTCATTTCTTGATCAGGCCGAGATCGGTCATGATGACCTTGCTCTCATTGTCGATCCTGGTGAGGAACTGGGCATAGTCATTGGCATTGAGGTAAGCCACGCGGGTGCCTTGCAGCTTCATCGCCTGGGCGAAGCTCGGCTCCTTGGTCGCCTTGGCGCAGGCCTCTTCGAGCCTGGCGCGCACCGGCGCGGGCGTGCCTTTGGGGACCAGGACGCCGCGGACCACTTCGTAGACGATGTTCATGCCGAGCTCCTTCAGCGTCGGCACGTCGGGCGCTTCCGGATCGCGCTTCTCGCTGGCGATCGCGATGTAGCGCAGCAGGCCGGCTTCGACCTTGCCCTTCTGCGTCAGGTTGGAGTCGGTGAGGTTGATGTGGCCGCCGAGCAGTGCGTTCATCCGCGGCGCCAGGCCGTCGTAGGAGACGAATTTGAACTTCAGGCCGGCTGCCTTCTCGATCATGGCCGGGAAGATATGGCTGGTCGAGCCCAGCGTGGCGCCGACCGTGATTTCACCGGGCCGCTTCCTGGCGTCGTCGGCGAGCTCCTGCCAGTTCTTCCAGGGTGTCTTGGCGCTAGCCGTCAGCACCGAGGGCGTCGCCGCGACCAGGCAGATCGGCTCGAAGTCGCTGTATTTGACGTCGCTGATGCCGGCGTAGAACGTCAGATGAATATAGTCGTGCACCGCGTAGACCGTATAGCCGTCGGGCGCCGACTTCTGGGCTTCGCGTGCGCCGACCGTGCCGGATGCGCCGCCGATATTGGCAATCACCACCGGCTGGCCGAGCTGCTTCTGGAATTCGGCGGCGAATGGCCGGAAGATGTTGTCGGTGTCGCCGCCCGCGGCCCATGGCACGATCATCTTGATGGGGCGGTCGGGATATTGCGCCGTCGCGGGCGCGGGTAGAGCAGCCAGCACACCGGTCAGCGCGGCAACGCCGGCCACCGTCACGAACGTCCTAGCCATCCGTCGTCTCCCCTGTGTCGTATGGTGGGCCATTCCGGCTCTCGATCGGAATGATATCAGCCGGGCTACCCAGGGGAAAGCCCCCGCGGCGCGTTACGGCATGGGCGGGCGGCCGGGCCGGCCAAGGCAGCCTCCCTCAGGCCTCGCCGGCCGCCGAAAATTTTTTGCGGCCCCCTTGAAACCAGATCAGGCTTCGCTAATTTTTTTGTCGCCACCGTGAGGTGGCGTCCGGGCGCCCTTGGGGCCCGGGCTGAGACGGGCGCCGGAAACCTGTCCGGTGCCGCTCGTATCCAACTTGCTCATCGGAGGATTTGGCTATGCGCACCTACGACTTTTCGCCCCTCTGGCGTTCGACCATTGGCTTCGACCGCCTGTTCGACCTCGCCGAAGCGGCCCAGCGGGCCGGCGAGGACAACTATCCGCCCTACAACATCGAACGGCTGGCCGAGGATCGCTACCAGATTTCGCTGGCGGTCGCGGGCTTCTCGCCGGGCGAGATTGCGGTCACGGCGGAGCAGAACGTGGTCACCATCGAAGGCAACAAGGCCGACAAGGTCGAACGCGAGTTCCTGTACCGGGGTATTTCGACCCGAAGCTTCAAGCGGCAGTACAGCCTGGCCGATCACGTCGAGGTCAAAGGCGCGACCTTCGACAACGGCCTCTTGAAGATCGAACTGGTTCGGCAGATTCCCGAAGCCATGAAGCCGAGGCGCATCGCCATCAGCGGTACGGCTGCCGGCAACGTCCAGCAAATCGAAGCCAGGGCGGCCTGAAAGGACACTTTGACGATGCCGCGCGCGCCACGGCGCGCGGCATCCCAACCTCGTCAATGAATGGAGGAGACCATGCGGCCGACGACCGCCGACGACAACGTGTTCGACTTCAACGCGCTGCTCCACCCCGGCACGATTTTCGATCATCCGAAGGACGTCGTGTCCCACCCGTCGCTTACCACGTCCGAGAAGCGAGCCATCCTCGCGTCCTGGGCGTCCGATGCCAGCGCGATCGCCTCATGCCCCGCGCTGCGCGCGCCGGCCGGCCTCAGGGCGCCGGTGACCATCGATGAGATTCTGGAAGCGCTGTGCGAACTGGACGGCGGGCCGCGCCCACCTGGCGGAAAACCCTATCGTCTGCGTTCCGCCGCACGCTGCCTCGCGGCGTAGCGGGCAGGCGAGGCGAGCAGGCCTTCATGGCGAGGCGCGTGGCTCGCCAACGGGTCGCGCGAATGCGCACCCCGGGCGCAGACTCGTTTCCGAACGGTCGTGCGTTCCGGCTGTTCAAGATTGCTCATCTTTTATTAAGCTCTTTGCGACGCACCGGTGCCTTACGGACGGGCATTTTAACCGATGGTTTGCTCTTTTATGACAATCATGACGTGTGCGGTGCTGCGACCGCGTCCCAAATCACTCGATCTGGAGAGAGAACGTGAACAATTGGTCAACGAAGCTGCTCGTTTCTGGCCTGACAGCCATGCTGGTATTCACAGGCGCCGCCGCGGCCGCCGATGGCGCCGGCAAGGATGACGCCGTCGCGATGGTCAAGAAGGCCGTCAGCTTCATCAAGGAGCAGGGTGCGGACAAGGCCTACTCCGAATTCACCGGCAAGGCCGCCAACTTCGTCGATCGCGATTTGTACGTCGTGGTCTATCAGCTCGACGGCAAGGTGCTGGCCCACGGCTCCAACGCCAAGTTCGTCGGCAAGGACCTGATCGATGCGCAGGACGTCGACGGCAAACTCTATGTCAAGGAACGCGTCGAAATGGCCAGCAAGCAAGCCTCTTTCTGGCAGGACTACAAGTTCGTCAATCCCGTGAGCAAGAAGGTCGAGCCGAAGCAGATGTACTGCGAGAAGGTGGACAACACGGCGGTGTGTGCGGGCATCTACAAGCTCTGACACGCAACAACCGCGGTTGCACGGCGATCGCCGCATCGAAGGATTGATATGCTCGGCTGGATCAAAAATATCGGGCTGTCCTGGAAAGTTCAGCTCGCGCCGGCGTTCCTGATCATGGTCCTGGTAGGCGTCGGCACCTATGCCTTGCAGGCGCTGCGGTCGAACCAGACCGCGGTCGATGCGCTGGTCTCGGGGCCGATGCGGCAATCGGAATTGACGACGGAACTCAACACCATTGCGTGGACCGCGCACGCCAAGCTGTACCGGCTCGCGGCCATTGCGGCCAACGAAACCGACGAAAAGAAGGTTCAGGCGTTCGCCAAGGAAGCCTCCAGTTCCGCCGCGAAGATATCGGACGCCCTGAAGGCGCTCGAGGGTGCCCAGGGCGGAAGCAAATCGGATGGGCTGGAAAAACTCAAAGCGGCCGTCGCGGGTTATCTGAAGCAGTCGAAAAACGCCATCGAGATGGCCGACGGCGATGCCGGATCGGCGCTGTTGTTCATCAAGGGCGCGGAACGCAGCTTCGCCGATATCGAGAAGCTGACCGACGATCTGATCGCGCGCTCGAGCGAGAGCAAGGATCGCGAGATCGCCCGCGCCGGGATCAAGCTCGAGCAGCAGCAGCTGACGCTGATGGCCGTGCTGCTGGTCGTGGCTTTCGCCGGCATCGTGGTTTCGTTCCTGATCGGCCGGAATATTTCCCGCCCGGTGGTCGCGATGTCGAAAGCGATGCGGGAGCTCGCGGTCGGCAATTTCGATGTCCAGCTGCCCGGCCTCGACCGTCGCGACGAAGTCGGCCAGATGGGCCACGCGATTGCGGAATTCAAGGTGCAGGCCATCGCCAAGGCCGAACGCGAGATCGCCGAGCGCGAGGAAAAGAACCGCGAGCTGGCCGTCGCCCGCCGCGCCGAGCTGCATCAACTGGCCGAGAGTTTTGAGGCCGCGGTCGGCAATATCATCGAAAACGTCGGCGCGGCATCGGGCGAGCTGGAAAATTCGGCCATCATCCTCACCACCAGCAGCGCGGCAACCCAGCAGCTCTCGACCGTGGTCGCGGCGGCTTCGGAGGAGACGTCCGCCAACGTGCAGTCGGTCGCGTCGGCCACGGAAGAAATGGCCAGCTCCATCAACGAAATCGGACGCCAGGTCGCGGATTCCAACAGGATCGCCACCGAAGCGGTCGAGCAGGCGGGGAAGACCGACGCGCGGATCGCCGAATTGTCGCTGGCCGCCAGCCGTATCGGCGACGTTACCCAGCTGATCAGCACGATCGCGGCGCAGACCAATCTCCTGGCGCTCAACGCGACCATCGAAGCCGCCCGCGCCGGCGACGCCGGCCGCGGTTTTGCCGTGGTTGCGCAGGAGGTCAAGGCGCTGGCGTCGCAGACCGCCAGGGCTACCAGCGAGATATCGACCCAGATCGCCGGAATGCAGGCGGCAACCCAGGATTCGGTGGTCGCGATCAAGGAGATCTACGGAACCATCGGGCAAGTCTCCG
Source organism: Bradyrhizobium sp. (assembly GCA_043722155.1). Classification (GTDB taxonomy): domain Bacteria; phylum Pseudomonadota; class Alphaproteobacteria; order Rhizobiales; family Xanthobacteraceae; genus Bradyrhizobium. The sequence goes on along the minus strand of JAYSPJ010000222.1, from coordinate 508 downwards.
AGATTGCCTCGGCGATCGCGGCCGCCATCGAAGAGCAGGGCGCCGCGACCCAGGAGATCGCCCGCAACGTGCAGCAGGCGGCGATCGGCTCCACCCAGGTCGCAACCTCCATCGCCGACGTCAATCGCGGCGCCGGCGATACCGGTTCGGCCTCCGCGCAGGTGCTGGCGTCGGCGCAATTGCTGTCCGACGAAAACAAGCGCCTCAAGGCCGAAGTGGTCAAATTCCTCGCCACCGTGCGGGCTGCTTAGTTTCGCGCCGGGTGATAATCTTCGAAAGCCATCGCGCATGGAGGCGCTGATGGCCCGGAGTTCTCATGATCTATCGACACGCCATCGACGCCACCCTCTATGTGTTCAATGATCTGCGCGATCTCCTTGCCAAGGCCACGCCGCCGCGCTCCGGCGATCGCCTTGCAATCTAGAGCGGTTTTCGGTTGATGTGAATCGGAACAGTAAGGGGGTTCCCAAAGGGGCGCAAATCAGATTCGGGTTGCTTTGACAGCAAC
>JAYSPJ010000221.1:0-3839 GCA_043722155.1 Bradyrhizobium sp. | reverse complement strand
CTCGGCCTTTTCGTCGGCGCGGCCGCCGATCGTGATCTGGTAGAATTCCTCGCCGTTCTTCTCGACGCCGAGAATGCCGATATGGCCGACGTGATGATGGCCGCAGGCATTGATGCAGCCGGAAATATTGACGTGCAGCCGCCCGATCAGATTGGCGGTGTCGTGATTGGCGAAGCGCCGTGTCAATTCCTGCGCGATCGGGATCGAGCGGGCGTTGGCGAGCGAACAATAATCCAGCCCCGGACAAGCGATGATGTCGGAGACCAGATTGACGTTCGGCGTCGCGACGCCGATCTTGTCGAGCGCCTTCCACAGCACCGGCAGGTCGCGTCTCGCAACATGGGGCAGCGCGAGATTCTGCTCGTGGCCGACACGGATCTCGCCGAAGGAATACTTGTCGGCGAGATCCGCGATGGCGTCCATCTGGTCGGCGGTCGCGTCGCCGGGCGGACCGCCCACCGGCTTCAGCGACAGCACCACGATCGCGTAGCCCGGCACCTTGTGCGGGAAGGTCGAGTTCTTGCGCCATGCCTCGAAATGCGGGTCATGCGCCGCCTTCTTCAGCTCGTCCGGCATATGCGGCAGCTTTTCGTAAGCCGGATAGGTGAAGCGCGAACGGATGTCCTCGATCACGTCATCATCGATCGCCAATGCGCTGTCGCGCATCTGCAGCCATTCTTCCTCGACATCCCCGGCGAACTTCTCGATGCCGAGCTCGTGCACCAGGATCTTGATGCGCGCCTTGTAGATGTTGTCGCGGCGGCCGTACTGGTTGTAGACGCGCAGGATCGCCTCGACATAGCTCAGGAGATCGTGGCCGTGCACGAACGGCTTGATCGTCTTGCCGATGAAGGGGGTGCGGCCGAGGCCGCCGCCGACCAGCACCTCGAAGCCGGTTTCGCCGGCTGCGTTCTTGTGCAGCCGCAGGCCGATATCGTGGACCTTGATCGCCGCGCGATCGTGGTCGGACGCGGTAATCGCGAACTTGAACTTGCGCGGCAGGAAGGAGAATTCCGGATGCAGCGTGGTGTACTGCCGCAGCAGCTCGGACCAGATGCGGGGATCCTCGATCTCGCCCGGCGCCACACCGGCCCATTGGTCCGACGTGATATTGCGCGTGTTGTTGCCTGAGGTCTGCATGGCGTGAATGCCGACGTCGGCGAGATCGGCCAGCGCATCCGGCAGTTCGGCCAGCTTGATCCAGTTGAACTGGATGTTCTGCCGGGTGGTGAAATGGCCGTAGCCGCGGTCATACTTCCGCGCCACGTGCGCCAGCCGCCGCAATTGCTCCGACGACAGCGTGCCGTAGGGAATCGCGACCCGGAACATATAGGCGTGCAATTGCAGGTAGACGCCGTTCTGCAGCCGCAGCATCTTGAATTCGTCCTCGGTGAGTTCGCCGGACAGCCGGCGCTTCACCTGATCGCGAAATTCCGAAACGCGTTCGTTGATCAGCGTGCGATCGAGTTCGTCATATGCATACATGGCTGATGGCCTTAAGCCGGGACCGGAAGATCGATGGTGACCCCCGCCGAGCGAATGTGTTCGCGCAGATTGCCGGGCCTGATCTTGCCGGAGTCCTTGATTTCGACCAGCGCGATATAGGCGCCGATCGCACCGACATCGTCGGCTGTCGATTCGGCCAGCAGCGCCCGCGCGTCGTCGGCGGTGCGAACGATCGCCGCGTCCGACAATTCGGCCGACCAGCCCTTTGTGGCCGTGCGCCAGATCACGATGCCATCCCAGGTGCGGTTGGCGGTGACAACGGACGGACCGGCGATCTTGATCTTTTGTTGCAGCGGAGAGGTCATGCGACGGTTTCCCGCAGTTTGGAGAGCACTCGGTTGAGATTGGCTTCGCGCCATGGCGCGGAATGCGCGACCACGTCGCCGATGATGAGAATGGCCGGGCCGCCGTCGATCTTCTCGATCAGATCAGCCAGATCCTGCAACGTTCCAACGGCGGCTTGCGCATCCGGCCGCGTCACCCGCGCGAACACGCCGACCGGGGTTTGCGGCGAACGACCGGCGGCCAGGAGGCCGGCGCGGACCGCTGGCGCTGCGGTCATTCCCATATAGACGACGACCGTCATCTTTTCATCGGTCAAGACGGACCAGTCGACGGTTTCGGCATCCCTGGCCTTGTGCGCGGTGAGGAAGGTGATGCGCAGCGCCTCATGCCGGAAGGTCAGCGGCACTTCGAATTGCGCGGCGGCGCCAAGGCCCGCGGTAATTCCCGGCACGACCGAATAGGCGACGCCGGCCGCACGCAAAGCTTCGACCTCCTCGCCGCCGCGGCCGAACACGAAGCAATCGCCGCCCTTGAGGCGTACCGCGCGCTGGCCTGATTTCGCGGACTCGATCAATAGATTGTTGATGGCGTCCTGACCGATGCCGGGCTTGCCGACGCGGCGGCCGACCGGCACGCGCGAGGCATCGCGGCGCACCCGGTCGAGAATTTCCGGTGAGACCAGTTCATCGTAGAATACGACGTCGGCGTCCTGCAGCGCGCGCAGCGCCTTGATGGTCAGAAGGTCCGGATCGCCGGGGCCGGCGCCGACCAGCGTCACCCTGCCCTCGGCCATTCCCGGCGCGAGCGCGCCGGCAAAGGCGGATGCGTCGGGAATATCTTTCAGCGCGGCTTCGGCCTCGTCGTTACGGCCGGCGAGAACCAGCGCACCGATCGGACCATCGACCACGCGCTCCCAAAAGCGGCGGCGCAGCGCAAACTCCGGAATGCGGCCACGGATGGTCTTGCGCCAGCGGCCGATGAAGCTGGCGAGATCGCCGATTCTGGCGGGCAGCACGGTTTCGATGCGCTCGCGCACGCGGCGCGCCACCACGGGCGAAGCGCCGCCGGTGCCGACGGCAACGACCACGTCGCCGCGATCGACGATGGCGGGAAAAATGAAAGTCGAATGGGCGAGATCGTCCATCACATTGACGGGAAGACCGACCGCCCTGGCCCGCGCCGACATCGCAACCCCGATGTCGCCGGCGCCCGCGCACAGGATTGCAATCACGCCGTTCAGATCGGCTGTCAGCGGATCGTCCTGCGCCAGTTGGATCCGCGCCGCATCGGCCGCGGCAAGCCCGCTCACGTCATGATGCCCGTCGGTCGCGAAGTAACGGATGCGCGCCCCCGCCGCCGCCAGCAGGCGCAATTTCGCCCGCGCCAGATCGCCGGCGCCGACAAGCAGCACCGGTCCGGTTTGCAGGTCGAGAAAGACTGGCAAAAATCGCATGCGGCACTCGCTGCCCCAATTTGCGGGGTTGACTAGAATTATTTTCTATATATGTCTTGCAAAGCGCCCGCAAAGAGAGAATTTTTCCTCTCTATTGCGGTGAAACTATAGAATTTTCGCCTCCGAAGGCCAAGGGGCAGAGATGCATCTTCTCGACAACGATTCACCAACCGCCCGGTTGCGTCGCGCAGACCCGCCAACGGGGTCATCGGCCCCGCAAATTTCGTCCGATGGACGTCTCCCCACCCCCACCATGGACCACCTCGACGCGCTCGAGGCGCAGAGCATCTACATTCTCCGGGAAGCCTTCGCGCGGCTGAAGAAACTGGCGTTGCTGTGGTCGCTGGGCAAGGACTCCAATGTGATGATCTGGCTGGCGCGCAAGGCCTTCTTCGGCCGGGTGCCGTTCCCCGCCCTGCATGTCGATACCGAGAAGAAAAGCGCTTCTTGAAATTTCGCTCTCGTTACTCCGGCGGCCCGATCAGCTTGTGCACCTGCTTAGTTAGTGTCTGTCCATAAACGGAGATTTTTTGACGAGCGCGGTAACGGATGCTGTGTTTGCAAGGGTTGGCGCGGCGTTTTTTGTCGGCGGCGA
>JAYSPJ010000220.1:0-3367 GCA_043722155.1 Bradyrhizobium sp. | reverse complement strand
ATATGACCGGATCCACGGACCCGGCCAGGGACAGTTCCCGGAAGGATCGATAAGGCCCCGGGGATATATGACTCCTGACGCGCGACACAGCTTCGCCCTTCCAATGTAACCACGACGGGACCAAACCGCCAGCGCTAACGCGGGCTTTGGTCAACCAATTGCGACACCGCCGCCGATGGTGCGGTTCAACACATGGGTAGTCTTCTCGATCCGGTCGGCCGCGGAGTTCAGCGCATTGGCCACCGCGATCTGCGTCGCCTTGGCGCGATCCGCCGCCGCGACGCGGACATCGCGCAGGGCGTCGAGTTCCTCTTCGAGGTTGCGGATGCGCTGGCCGGAGTCGAGCAATTCGTCGCACACCGTCAGCGCCGCCATCACGGTCAGGCGCGCGTCGCCGATCTCGCCGAACTTGCCACGCAGACTCTGGATCCGCGATTCGAGACTCTCGGCGAGCTTCAGCAGCCGCGCCTCCTGACCTTCCTCGCAGGCCATCCGGAATTGCCGGCCGTTGATGGTGACGTTGACGTGGCTCATCAGGTATCTCCGGGATCGAGTACGGAGCGGATGGTGCCGATCGCCGCATCCAGCCTTTCGGCGATCTCGCGGTTGGTGCGCTCGAGCCGCCGCGACTTGACCAGCGATCCGTCGAGTTCGTCGGCAAGCCGCGACCTATCCGCGCCGAGCGCCTGAATCCGGGCCGCCAGTTCGTTCTCGTCGCGGTCGGCCTCGCGCCGGCGTTCGACCGCGCTTTCCAGGGAATCCAGCGCCGACATCAGCCGCCGCGTCGCGGCGTCGATATCGGCGAAGATTGGCTCGGCGTTGCCGGGGCCGTTGGCGGGACGATCGCTCATGAGTGACAGCGCGGACCTTCCGTGGGCCGGCCGGACAGCAAAATCCGCGTTCCGGCAAGCGTTTAGGCGATGAAATTTACGTGGCAAGCGAGGCCAGCGCAACGCCGCTTGCAAGCTATGCACCGCTAAGCACCTTTTCGCCCCGCAAGCGCGTTTCCCTGCCTTGGACTCCCGGAACCGAGATGCTATCCACCCCCCTGACTTCCCGTTGCCTTCTGGCCCCTAACCGCGGCATTCGCACAGGCTGCGGATCGCGACCAACCATCTCATTTCAGGCGGATTTTCATCATGACGCAGGTCGAACATTCCCGTATGGCCAATGCGATCCGTGGCCTGGCCATGGACGCCGTCGAGAAGGCCAAATCCGGCCATCCCGGCCTGCCGATGGGCGCCGCCGACATCGCCACCGTGCTGTTCACGAAATTCCTGAAATTCGACGCCGCCGATCCAAAATGGCCGGACCGCGACCGTTTTGTTCTTTCGGCCGGTCACGGCTCGATGCTGCTGTATGCGCTGCTGTATCTCACCGGCAATGCCGGGATGACGCTCGATCAGGTCAAGAATTTCCGCCAGCTGGGATCGCTGACGCCGGGACACCCGGAAAACTTCCACACCAAGGGCATCGAGACCACGACGGGTCCGCTCGGCCAGGGCATCGCGACCTCGGTCGGCATGGCGCTGGCGGAGAAGATGCTGGCCGCCGAGTTCGGCAAGAAGGTCGTCGGCCATCACACCTATGTGCTGGCTTCCGACGGCGACCTGATGGAAGGCGTCTCGCAGGAAGCGATCGCCATGGCCGGGCACTGGAAGCTCAACAAGCTGATCGTGCTGTACGATGACAACGGCATTTCGATCGATGGCCCGACCTCGATCGCCGACTCGGTCGATCAGGTCAAGCGATTCAAGTCCGCAGGCTGGGCCGCCGAGTTGATCGACGGCCACGATCCGCAGGCCATCGCGGCTGCCATCACGCGCGCCCAGAAATCCAGCAAGCCGTCGTTGATCGCCTGCAAGACCACGATCGGCTACGGCGCCCCGACCAGGGCCGGCACCGCCAAGGCCCATGGCGAAGCGCTCGGCGCCGAAGAGCTGAAGGGCGCCAAGCAGAAACTGGGCATTTCGCTGGAACCGTTTTCGGTGCCGGACGATGTGTTGAAAGCCTGGCGCGAGGCCGGCAGCCGTGGCGCGGCGGCGCGCAAGGAATGGGAGGCGCAATTCGCGGAGCTCGGGAACCGCAAGCGCTTCGAATTCGAGCGTCGCTTGCGGCACGAACGGCCGGCGTCGCTGGCGAAAGCGCTGAAGGCCCACAAGAAGGCGCTGCTCGAGACGCCGCAGAATATCGCCACCCGCAAATCGTCCGAGCTTGCGATCGAGGCGATCGTGCCGGCGATGCCGGAATTTCTGGCGGGCTCCGCCGATCTCACCGGCTCCAACAACAACAAGGCCAAATCCGCGGTCGCTTTCTCGGCCAAGACGCCGAAAGGCCGCTTCATCCATTACGGCATCCGCGAGCACGGCATGGCGGCGGCCATGAACGGGATCTTCCTGCATGGCGGGTTCGCGCCGAACGGCGCAACCTTCCTGGTGTTCACCGACTATGCCCGTCCGGCGATGCGGCTTGCGGCGCTGATGGGCGCCGGCGTCGTCTATGTGATGACCCATGATTCGATCGGTCTCGGCGAAGACGGGCCTACCCATCAGCCGGTCGAGCATCTCGCCGCCTTGCGCGCCATTCCCAACATGCGCGTGTTCCGTCCCTGCGACGCGGTCGAGGTGGCGGAGTGCTGGGAACTGGCGCTGAACCGGACCGACGGCCCGACGGTATTGGCGCTGACCCGCCAGAACCTGCCGCAATTGCGCAGCTCGGCGCCATCGGAGAATCCCTGCAGCTTCGGTGCCTATGAACTGGTCGCCGCCCAGGGCGAGGCCAAAGTATCGCTGTTCGCCTCCGGCTCCGAGGTCGAGATTGCGGTGGCCGCGCAGAAGCAACTGGCGGAGCGCGGCATCGCGTCGCGGGTGGTGTCGGTGCCCTCGCTCGAATTGCTGCTGGCGCAACCGGCGGACCGCCAAAGAGCCGTGATCGGCAATGCGCCGGTCAAAATCGCGATCGAGGCCGCGGTGCGGTTCGGCTGGGACGCCGTGATCGGACACGATGGCGTGTTTGTGGGCATGCACGGTTTCGGCGCCAGCGCGCCCGCCAAGGAGCTCTACAAGCATTTTGGCATTACCGCCGAGGCTGCGGTTAACGCGGCCCTGAAGCGCCTGGGCTGACGGTTGAGATTGGCTCAAAAAGGAGCTACCTAACGCTCATCTAATCCGCTCCCGCCCGGACGAACCGGGCGTCCGCCGCAAAACCCTCGTGGATGGCTCGATGCCCTCCGCGGGGATGACAGAGGTCATTGAAGGAGAGACAACAGATGGCAATCCGGGTCGCGATCAACGGGTTTGGCCGCATCGGCCGCAATGTACTGCGCGCCATCGCCGAGTCCGGCCGCAAGGATATCGAGGTGGTCGGC
>JAYSPJ010000219.1:0-6335 GCA_043722155.1 Bradyrhizobium sp. | reverse complement strand
CTGCGCCCGCTGCAAGAAGATTTGGACTGATCAATGGTCCTGCATGTGCGACGACGATTGTCCACATTGTGGCGCACGACATATGTCGCCTTTTGACAGCGAGAGCCTCACCGAATTGGTCGAGCAGGACGGCAACGAATTTGTTGCAATTCGTTCCCCAGCGTCGGCGGAGCATCAGCCTGACTATCGCGATGTCGGCCGATTCCCGACAAGAGAGAAGGCCGAGGAATTCCTAGCTTCGCTGGACTAGGACGCACCGCGGCATACTGGATCCCCGCTAGCGCGGGGATGACGATGTGAGTTTGGCGCGGCACCGTGCCTTCGGTTTGCACAGCTTCCTAATTCAACTTCTTCCCGCCCTCCGTCACCGCGTCGAGAAACGCCCCCACCTCGCGGTTGAGAAACTCGACATCCGCCGGCATCCCGCCGCCGGCCGAGGCGTGGCCGGTGACGGAGCCCGGGCTGATCGTCATCATCTTCACATCAGGGATATTCTTTCCCATCTCGATCGGCTCGAATTCCGGATTGAGCAGGTCCTTGGAGGTTCTCCCGGAAAGCGGAGGGACTTCTTCAGGCCGCCCTCCTGCGCCGCAGGATACGGACTGCGAGGCCGCGGGCAAGTTCGCCGTCTGCATACAAACGCCCGCGCCTTTGCTAGTCTCGCCCCGCGCCGAGTCTTTCAACCGGGCGCCAGGGGAGATGGTGATGGCCAAGGGTCAGATGCGCAGCAACAAGGAAAAGAAGAAACCGAAGGCCGACAAGAACCTCAAGAAGGGCGGCGCCGCGCCGGTCAATCCGTTCGCGGCCGGCAAGACCCCCGCCGGGCAGAGCCCGAACAAGAAGAGCTAGAACCTGGAATCACAAATCGGTGTTGCACCCCATCCTTCGAGACGGCCACTTCGCGGCCTCCTCAGGATGAGGTCCAACTTGTCGAAACACAACAACCTCATGCTGAGGAACGAGCAACGCGAGCGTCTCGAAGCATGGGCAGCAAGCGACCCACCGATCTCGCATAGTCAGTACCGGGTCCCGGTTTCAACCCGCCCTGCCGGGCGCGGCGCCAAACGCTTCGGCGTCGGTCATGATGACGTGGCGTCACCGGCAAGGCGCGGCGCCTGCAGGCGTGCTGCGCCGCGCCGGCGTGCCCCGCGCCGCAGGCATCGGCGATCGCGACCCGGATGATTCCGGGATCGACGGCATGGCGCGCCGTCACCGCTTCCGCGCTGTCACGGCCCGACGCGACGGCGAGGCCTCGCGGGGGCAGAGTCCAAAAATTACATCTCTGGGTTGTGAACCCTTTTCGACTCCGGCGCGTCGAAGTGTCGGAGCCTTTTGCCGATTGATCACAGCGAAATTCCGTCCACAATGGAACGGAAAAATGCGAGTCGGGCGTAACACCGGCGGGGAAAAAACATTGGTCGAGCAACTCAACCGGCAGCGCGTGCTGAATTTTCTCGAAGCGTTCTACTCCCGCGAGATCGAGGGCGCACTGGCCTGCTGCAGTGACGACATCGATTACGTCGCCAACGTCCCCATCGATATCATACCGCATATGGGCCGCCGGCACGGCAAGGCCGGCGTAAGGGAGATGTGGAACACCATCTTTGTCCGCTATTCGAGCATGCGCCACGAGGTGACGACCATCGTCACCGAAGGCGACAAGGTCGCGGCGAATGTTCGCGCATTCCTCCGCAAGCGGGACAGCGACCGGACCATCCAGTTCGATCTCGCGGCGTTTTACACGTTTCGCGGCGGCCGGATCGAGCAGATCCGCGAAATCATGGACACCTTCGATCTGGTTCAGCAGGTGCTCGAGCGCGACGTCGCCGCGGTTCTGGCTGATACCAGACCGAACAGGACATAGTTCATATCGGAGGTTCGCGTCGGAGCCTGTCATCGGGTCGCGCTTGGCGCGGACCCGTTGGGCCCACCCCGCCATGGCGTCGATCGCCGCGCATTGAACCTCGCCGCACCCTGCCGCGACCCATCACGAGGTTTTGCGGCCACCGACACGAAGAAACCACAGCCATGGAAATCGCGTTGCTGGTCCTGCATTATGCGATGCACAAAAATAGATTGCATTTTAGCCAAACATCGTTATTGAAAGCTGCAATAATGAAGTGAAGCAACCAGACCGGGTATCGCCATTATGCGAACCGGCCGCTTGCTGCTTTGCCAACCCAGATCAGGAACCACACAAAATGACGGAGCACAGTCTCTGGCGTTTTTCGCGTGCGTTGCATCGCGCGATCAATGAACGCCGCTACGAAGACGTCGAAGCCCTGATCGATGACGATGTCGACTGGGCGATCCATGGGCCGATCGACATGTTCCCGTTTCTCGGCGCGCGCCGCGGCAGGGAAGCCGTGATCGAGGTCATCAGGCAGATCGCCGAGAACGTGCGGGTGCAGCGCTTCAACCGCGAGACCATCATGCTGGGCGTGGATTCGGCGGCCTCGATGCTGCGCTATTCACTGACCGCGCTGGATTCGAACAAGCCGATCAGCCTGCGGGTCGCGCATTTCGCGCAATTCAAGGCCGGCCGGCTGCTCAACATCCGGGTTCTCGTCGATACCTTCGATCTGGTGGAGCAGGGGCTCGGGCGTCCGATTCATCTGCCGAAGATAGCATCGTTCGCCTGATCGTCATTCCGGGGCGATGCGAAAGCATCGAACCCGGAATCTCGAGATTCCGGGTCTGGTCCTTCGGACCATCCCGGAATGACAGGTGAGAACACCCGCCACAATTTTGCGCCGATGTGCACGCATCAATGCCCATCAGCAGGCGGGCGGGGCTATGATCTCGAGAACACGACACGGTCTGGCGGTGCTGCTGATGCTGGCGGCCGGCATCGGCGTGGCACCGGCGCACGCGCAGGCGGTCCCGCCGGACGAAGCTGCGGACAGCGCCGCTACCGACGCCAATGACGCCGACATCGGGGAACTGGAACTGGACTGGAGCCAGCTCAATGTCGATGCCTCCACCCTGGCACCGGGCCCAGCCACGAAGGCACGCCTGCCGCAGGCGGCCGCTGGCGCCGGCACATCGTGGACCTCCAGGAACAAGGCGAATGGCGCGGCCGACGTGTCGGTGAAGCAAGCCTTGTCGCCGTTCTGGGATGCCCGGATCGGCGCCGACATGACCGTGGTCCGTCAGCCCCAGACATTGACCAGCGCCGATCTGCTGCGGCAGAAATTTTCACCCGACCCCCAGCCATCGCAGTCCTCCGGCACCGCATGGGCGGCGATCACCGCCCCCGGCGTCGGCTCGATCTGGGACAAGACCGCGATCGAGGCCCGGGTCGATCCCTCGCAGGAGCAGGGCAAGCTCGGCACCAGCCTGAGCAAGTCGCTGCCGCTCGGCGAGCAGTATTCGCTCACCCTGCAGAACGGCTACAACATCATCCAGCAGGGGATCGTTCCGGTGCCCGGCATCGCCGCGCACCCGACGCGAAATTACCAGACGGAGCAATCGGCGAAGCTGAGCATTGCCGATACCGGCACCAGTTTCATCGCCGGCCAGTCGCTGTCATCCGCCGAGGACAAATGGCTTCGCAAGATCGGCGCCGAGCAGAAATTGTTCGGTGGCGTCACCATCAACGGCTCGATCGGTGAAACCGCGCTCGGCGCCTCGAACAAGAGTCTCAGCGCGGGTTTCAAGCACAGCTGGTGAGGGCTGTGGGCGCGCCGCGCCCGCGCAAATCCGGTGAAAGATCGAGCATTGCCGCATATTGGCCGCGATGCGGTCAAAATCAGCGGCCCTGATGGCACTGTTGAATTTCGTCGTGCGGGGGACAACCGCGCTCGCTACACACGCGAAACAGGGGAATAGCCGATGAATGCGACCATCCGTTCTGAAAAAGTCGAATCGACCGAAGCGGACTCCAATCTCGCCGCCGTCTCGGAGGTCGAGGCCGGCATCCGCGACTTCGTCCGCAACGACGTTGCCTATCTGCGCCGGCCGCCGTCGCTCACGCCGGAGGCCGCGCTTGAGCCGAGCACCGAGGCCACCGTCAACAACGTCAACTCGCTGATCCAGCGTGTCGCCGGGACGTCGCTCTCGGAAATCGAAAACCTGATCGCCGAACTCGAAAGCCTGCGCGACCTGCTGCACGCCGAAGGTCAGCGCGTGCAGCGCGAGATTTCCGGCTATGCGCAGCTCAGCCAGGCCGCGATGAAGTCCACGCGCATGATCGCCGACAATGTGACGCAGTGGAAACGCGCCGCCGACGGGCTTCGCAACAGCTGACCCCTGAAATCCGGCCTCGATGGCCGCCGCCTCCTCGATCGGGAGCGCGGCGGTTTCATTTTCACCGCAATGGCCTTGAACTCGCCGCGTCCCGGCTGCGACCAAAGGCAGGCGCCATGATGCGGCGGGGACAAGTCTTCATGAAAACCATCCGACCCGACAATACCGATCCGATTCCGCTGCAGGCCTCGCCGCACCGGATGGGCACCATCCTGATCCGGTTTGTCGGACTATTGTTCCTGGCGGTGGTGGTGATGGCGCTGGCCTGGCGCTGATCGAATCAGATGAGAGATTCGGCTGTCATGGTTAGCGGATGGTGACTTATCGGCTGGCGATCAGCGTGCCGTCGAACGAATAGGCGCCGTCGGCGTAGCCCTTCACCACCAATCCGGTGGCCAGCATCACCGCAAGCGTCACCGTTGCGAAGATAAAGCCGACAATTTTCAAGCCGCTGCGATCCGCCATGGTCGTCCCCTAACGTCCGCCCCTGTGTCAACTATGACGGGCACAAGGTTCAGAATGCGTTAGCAAATGAATCGTTCCCGACAATCGTCACGACGGGCCGATCGGGGTCGCAATCCGCTAACCATGTCGAGTCAGGAATGGGCGTTCCGCCGCGGCACGAAGGCCGTCGCCAGCAGCGAATACGCCAGTTCGCCGCGCTGGTTGGTGCCGGTGTGACGGGCCTGGACGATGCCCCATTCCGGCCGCTTCTCCGAAACCCGCAGCGATTCGACCTCGCTGGCGAAGCTGACGGTGTCGCCTGCCAGCACCGGCCTGATCCAGCGCAGTTCACGAAAGCCCGGCGACGGTCCCCAGATCGCGATCTTCTCGCCGCGCGCGGCGGCTTCCCTCGCCTGGCGCTGGCCGTCCGCCACCAGAAGCTTCATGCAGACCGATCCGACATGCCAGCCCGACGCCGCCAAGCCGCCGAACAGCGATTGGCGGCCTGCTTCCTCGTCGAGATGAAAGCGCTGCGGATCGAACTGCGCGGCGAATTCCTTGATGGCGCCGGCGGTGAAAGTGAACGATCCCACGTCACGCCGCTGCCCGATCGCCATATCCTCGAAGAAACGCATCAGCCGGCCTGCCCCGAAGCGGGATCGGCGCGCCGCCGCACGATGATCGGCGAAACCATCTCGCACAACTCCTGCCCGGCCGCGTTGCGCACGACGCCCCTGAAAGTCACGATGCCGGTCTCCGGACGGCTCCTGGACACCCTGGCCTCCGCGACGTCGATATCGAGCGTGATGTCGTCGCCCGGCCGCAACGGCGCCAGCCAGCGCAGTTCGTTGACCCCGGGCGAGCCCAGCGAGACGGTGCGGCCGATGAAGCCGTCGAACATCATCCGCATCATGATCGAGCACAGGTGCCAGCCCGATGCCGACAGGCCCTTCAGCATCGAGCGCGAGGCGGCCTCTTCGTCGAGATGCATCGGCTGCGGATCGAATTCCGCGGCAAAGGCCAGCACCTCCTCGCGCGTGACGCGGCGCGGACCGAACGTCCCGAAACGGCCGGGCGGAAAATCTTCGAAGCTGAGTGTCATGATGGCGATGAATGGGGATTGGTGCGAGGGAAGCCCGATTGTGGCCGCTATTTGCGGCAATCTCAACCCGCCCGCCCGCATGGCTCGTGCCCGGCAGGCGACGCCACCCTTCGGTGCTGTCCCCGATCTTGCCCGGAACAACATTCGGAGCTAGCCCTGTACGAACAGGTTTGGACTCAACTCATACGCGACTCGCCGGGAGAACCACCGATGTTTGAATTTCGGGATCTGTTTCAGTGGGACCGCTTCATCACGCCCACCATCATCAAGACCTTTTACTGGCTGGTGATCGCGCTGATCGTGCTGTTCGGTATCTCCGGCATTTTTTCAGGACTGTCGGACATGGCGATCAGCCCGTTCGGCGGCTTCATCCGGCTGCTGTCCTCGATCGCCGGCGTGATCGTCGGCGTCATCTTTTCGCGCATCGCGGCGGAATTCATCCTGATCGTGTTCCGCATCAACGAGCATCTCGGCGCGATCCGCGACCAGGGCCAGGGCCAGGGCCATTAGGCGGGGCTATCGTCTCGGCAAACTCCCCCTC
>JAYSPJ010000218.1:0-4369 GCA_043722155.1 Bradyrhizobium sp. | reverse complement strand
CCAAGCGTCAGCTCGGTTTGCGCGCCGCTCATGCTCGATTACCTCCAGCTCTTGCTCTGAAAGGCGCCCTGGGTCTCCTTGTGGCCCTCGGTCAGCGCGATCAGATCGGTCAGCGACGGTTGCTTGCCCGCCATGATCTCATCCACCGCATGGCGAAAGGCCGCGACGACCGACTTCACATAGGCGCGGCTGCGCTGGCGTCCTTCGATCTTCAAGGCGGTGACGCCGGCACGCATCAGGTCGGGCAACAGCGCCGAGAGGTTGAGCGAGCGCGGCTCTTCGAATGCGTAATAGGGCTCGGGCTGCGTCGAGCAGGAATAGCGTCCCTTGCAGATGGTCGGATAACCGCCGTTCTCGCCGCAGCCGTAGCGATCGATCACGAACGATCCGAGACGGGTGGTCAGCGTGCCGTCGGCTTCCTCATGATAGCGGACGTCGGCCGCCGGCGAACACACGCCATCCATGTTGGTCGAAACGCCGGTTACGTAATTCGTCAGGCTGCAGCGGCCTTCGGCCATCATTCCGATATTGCCGAAGACGAACGCCTCGATCTCGCAAGGGATCTGCCGGTGAATGTCCGCGATCTCCGCGACGGTGAGAATTCGCGGCAGCACCACGCGCCTGACGTTGAACTCTTCGCAATGGAAGCGGATCGCCTCCGGCGACGACGCCCCGGCCTGTACCGACAGGTGCAGGCGCAGCTCCGGATACTGCCGGGAGGCATAAGCCGCGACACCCATGTCCGCGACGATGATGGCGTCCGCCGCCACCGAAGCGGCGATCCCGACCGCGTCCTTCCAGAGCTGGAATTGACCGGCCGGCGGAAAGGTGTTGACGGCCAGCAGCACCTTGCTGCCCCGCGCACGGGCATAATCCACCGACCTTCGCAGTTCGTCGGGCGAGAAATTCAGTCCTGGAAAGGTCCTCGCATTGGTCGCGTTCTGCAGGCCGCAATAGACGGCGTCTGCCCCGGCGTCGATCGCGGTGCGCAGGCTGGCCGGCGTGCCGGCCGGGCAGACCAGTTCGGGACGGCGCGGTGCGATGGGGTCATTCATGGTTTTTTCCTGCCGCCAAGCGTGCGCAGATGTGAAACCGTCATCGAGGCGATGCCGGAGAGCGGACCGAAAGCCCTGGTGATACATTCCACCACTCCGCCATCGACGTCGTCGAGCGCATTGCGCAGGGCGACCACAGCCTCGGTGTCCCCGGTGACGCACAGCTTGCGCGAGAAGAACAGGGCATCGCCGTCCAGCGAACCATCGATCAGGTCGAACAGATTGAGAAACGAGCCCGCAATACGCGCGTGCGAATAGGGCGCGCTGTCACGACGCCAGGCGCTGAGCGCGGGAGCGTCGGGCCTCGGTTTCAGCACCAGCACAAACGGAAGGTCGGTCGGGTCGATGACAAAGGATTTCAGCGCGTGCGGACCGAGCCGCAAGAAAACATCGGGCTGTGCTCTCGCAACCTGAGTGCCGATGAGAGTGAGAATAGGTTGCAGGAGCGGCAGAGGCAGGAAGCGAAGCAGCGGAAGGGGCCAGGGCAGATCGGATGCGAGAGGCGAAGCCAGCATGCCGTCTTGGTAGCGCCGCAATAGTTCGACGGCAACAGCCGTCACACTCAGCTTTGAACTATTCCAGCAAAGAATTCTCTGCGCATGATACGCAACTTCAATCGCATCGGATGAACGCCAAGCTCAGACGCTTCCGACCGTCTTCAGCCGCGCCCGGGGATGGATTTCCGCCTGCGACAGAACGGTGGTTTGCGAGCGGAAGCGTTCCACCAGGGAACGCACGAACGGCCTGATCGCCGCCGAGGTCACCAGCACCGGCGCCTCGCCTTCGCGTGCGGCCTGTTCGAAGCGGTCGCGCACCACGGTCATGAACTCGGACAGTTTCGAGGGCTGCATCGCCAGGCTGCGTTCCTCGCCGGTGCCGATCAGCGACTCGGCGAAGGCCTGCTCCCATTTGGCCGACAGCGCGATCAACGGCAGGTAGCCGTTGTGGGAGGTATTCTGCGCGCAGATCTGCCGCGCCAGCCGGGCCCGAACATGTTCGACCATGGTCGCCGGGTTGCGCGAGAACGCCAGCGCGTCGGCGATGCCTTCGAGAATGGTCGAGAGATCGCGGATCGAGATCCGCTCGGCCAACAGCAGTTGAAGCACGCGCTGAATACCCGAGACGGTGACCAGGGCCGGCACGATGTCCTTGACCAGTTCGCCCTGCTCCTTCGGCAGGTCCTTCAGGAGTTTCTGCACCTCGCCATAGGACAGCAGGTCCGACATGTTGGTCTTGAGCAGTTCGGTGAGGTGGGTCGAAAGCACGGTCGCGGCGTCGACCACCGTATAGCCCTTCAGTGTGGCTTCCTCCTTCAGGCTGGCGTCGACCCAGGTCGCCGGCAGCCCGAAGGTCGGCTCGATGGTGTGAATGCCCGGCACCCCGACCTGGTTTCCGGCGGGGTCCATGACCATGAACTGGTTCGGCCAGATCTTGCCGGTGCCGGCGTCCACTTCCTTGATCTTGATGATGTAGGTGTTGGCTTCCAGCTGGACGTTGTCGAGAATGCGAACCGCCGGCATCACGAAGCCCATTTCGACCGCGAGCGAGCGGCGCAGCGCCTTGATCTGTTCGGTCAGGCGGTCGGTGCCGTCGGGACCGTTCACCAGTGGCAGCAGCGCATAGCCGAGTTCGATCTTGAGATCGTCGATCTTCAGCGAATTGGCGATCGGTTCGTCCCCTGCGGCGGCGGCCGCGGCGGCGGCGGCATCCGGAGCGGCCGCTGCGACGGCTTCGGCTGCCGTGGTGTCGTGATTGCGTTTGCGCGCCGACACCGCCAGATAGGCCGCACCGCCGCCCAGCGCGAGGAAGGGGAGCATCGGAACGCCCGGCAGCATCCCCAGCACCAGCATGACGCCGGCCGACATGCCCAGGGCCTGCGGATAGCCGGATAGCTGCTTCATCAGCGCCTTGTCGGCGGCGCCGCTGACGCCCGCCTTGGAGACCAGCAGGCCCGCGGCGGTGGACACGATCAGCGCCGGCACCTGCGTGACCAGGCCGTCGCCGACGGTCAGCAGCGTGTAGGTCCGCGCGGCCTCTGCGAAACCGAGGCCCTGCTGGGCGACGCCGATGATGATGCCGCCGATGACGTTGATGAACACGACCAGCAGGCCGGCGACCGCGTCGCCGCGCACGAATTTCGAGGCGCCGTCCATGGCGCCGAAGAAACCGCTTTCGTCCTCCAGTTCCTTGCGGCGCTTCTTGGCGACCGCCTCGTCGATCAGGCCGGCGCTCAGATCGGCGTCGATCGCCATCTGCTTGCCCGGCATGGCGTCGAGGTGGAAGCGGGCGGCGACTTCCGCGATGCGCCCCGAACCCTTGGTGATGACGACGAAGTTCACGATCACCAGAATCGCGAACACGATAATTCCGATCACGAAATTACCGCCCATCACGAAATTGCCGAAGGCTTCGATGACGTGGCCGGCAGCCGCCGTGCCCTCATGTCCCTTCGACAGGATCAGGCGTGTCGACGCCAGATTCAGCGACAGCCGCAGCATGGTCGAGATCAGCAGGATGGTCGGGAACGACGAGAATTCCAGCGGCGCCTGGATGAACAGTGACGTCATCAGGATCAGGATCGACAGCGTGATCGAGATCGCGAGCAGAAGATCGAGCACCATCGCGGGCAGCGGCATGATCAGCACCACCAGGATGATGAGGATGCCGAACGCCAGCGCGAGATCGCCGCGCTTCAGGATGTTGCCGATGTCACCTAGACTGGGAAATCCGTCGCCCGTTGTGCCCGTGCCGTGACCCGCCGTGACATCGACCATCGTAGCTGCTTCCCCCCGCGAATGCCGGTCCCGGGCGCCAAACGTCTGCGCGGCGGCCGAAGGGCCGCCGTTTCGAAAGTGAGGCACCGCACTGGCGTCCACGGGTACTCCCCCGTCTTACGCGGCTGACGACACTCGACTCCACTCGGCAATTTTTGCCCGGTTTATGGTTAGGAAAGGGTTAACGAGGCGACCTGAAGTCGTTCCCTGACGCGCGATTGCGCGTCTGAGGGCGCGAAGCGAACCTCGGATGTGCAATTGCACATCGGGGAACCTCGAGATTCCGGGTTCGATGCGGAGCCTGTCATCGGGCCGGCCAGTGAGGCCGGACCCGTTGGCATCGCCCCGGAATGTCGCTTGTGGCCCTGCTGCCCTGCATCTGCATGCCCAATATCGCGCCATGTGGCTTGACCGGGAACACCTGGGCGGGGAAGTTGCCGCCGTGCACGCGCTCTCCCAGCCATCCAAAGATTCGCCCCGCTTCACGCCTGATTCACGCCAGGCCTGGGTGCGGCTCGCGCTCGCGGTTCTGATCGGTTC
>JAYSPJ010000217.1:0-5762 GCA_043722155.1 Bradyrhizobium sp. | reverse complement strand
CCAGCGCCGCCGGCGCGACGGATACGGCCGCATGCGGCCGTGCTGGTTCCGAACTGCCCGGTCTGCCACCACACCATCCGCCTGGTCGCCCGGCATCTGGAGGCCAACGGCATATCCACGGTCGTGATGGGTTGCGCCAAGGACATCGTCGAACGCGCCGGTCTCCAAAAGCGCCGAAATCGCGGCTTTCCCGGCCATCATCGGTTTACGTTAACACCGCATTTTGCCGGCGGCGAGCTTTCACGCTCACCGAACCCGGGTAAGGTCCCGCCTCTTTACTGGGGGATTATTCGATGCCGGATCGACGACAGAGCGCGCGCGACAAGGTTATTTATGGCGGCGTCGCCGAGATCGGCAAAACCGGCGCAACGCGGGACTGCGTGGTGCGCAATATCTCCGAAACCGGCGCCAGCCTCGAGTTCAGCAACGTCATTGCGCTGCCGAAGGAACAGATGTCGCTGAAGATCGCCCGAAAAGGCCGTTCCTTCCTAGCCAGGGTGATCTGGTGGCGCGACAACTTCGTGGGCGTCGCCTTCCGCGAGGAAGCTCCCATCGAACTGCCGGTCTCCGATCTCGAGGAACGGCTGCGCAAGAGCGAGCGGAAAAAGCGCCAGCTGCAGCGCCGTATCAAAGATCTGATCGGCGAAGGCTGAGCGGCCTGCGCGCTACGCACTTCATTCATTATTCATCAAAAAACCGGCGGTCCTGCGACACGCCGGCTTCCTGTTTCGCAATATCAGCGGCTCACACCTTTACCAGTGGACCTCGTGAAGCCGGGCCCTTCGACCCGCCGCCGGGACCGCTGGGTTTCGGCTTGCGCGGCACGCCGCGCTTGCGTGCGCCCGGCAGTTTTTCCGGTTTCGGCGTCACCGGCCCCTCGACATATTCGAAGCCGATTTTCTCCTGGTCGGCCTCGACATTCGCTTCGTCCTTGACCAGCACGACGCGAACATGGCCGCCGCCCTTGAGCTTGCCGAACAGCACCTCGTCCGCCAGCGGCTTCTTGATGTGCTCCTGGATCACCCGCGCCATCGGCCGCGCACCCATCTGCTCGTCGTAACCATGCTTGATCAGCCACGCCTTGGCCGGCTCCGACAGTTCGATGGTGACGTCGCGGTCGGCGAGTTGCGCCTCGAGCTGCAGCACGAACTTTTCCACCACCATGCCGATCACGTCGGGATTGAGATGCGCGAACGAGACGATGGCGTCGAGCCGGTTGCGGAACTCGGGCGCGAACTGGCGGTTGATCGCTTCGTGATCGTCGCCTTCCCGCTTGTTGCGCGTGAAACCGAACGCCTGACGCGCCAGATCGGCGGCGCCGGCATTGGTGGTCATGATCAGAATCACGTTGCGGAAATTGACCTGCTTGCCGTTATGGTCGGTCAGCCGGCCGTGATCCATGATCTGCAGCAGCACGTTGTACAGATCCGGATGCGCCTTCTCGATTTCGTCGAGTAGCACCACGCAGTGCGGATGCTGATCGACGCCGTCGGTCAACAGCCCGCCCTGGTCGAAGCCGACATAGCCCGGAGGCGCGCCGATCAGGCGCGACACCGTATGCCGCTCCATATATTCCGACATGTCGAACCGGATCAGTTCGACGCCAAGGGAGGCCGCGAGCTGCTTTGCAACCTCGGTCTTGCCGACGCCGGTCGGGCCCGAGAACAGATAGGAGCCGATCGGCTTTTCCGGCTCGCGCAGGCCGGCGCGCGCCAGCTTGATCGAGGCGGCCAGCGCGTCGATCGCCTTGTCCTGTCCGAACACCACGCGCTTCAGCGTCTGTTCCAGATGCTTGAGCACCTCGGCGTCGTCCTTCGACACGCTTTTGGGCGGAATCCGCGCCATGGTCGCGATCGTGGTCTCGATTTCCTTGATGCCGATGGTCTTCTTGCGCTTGTTCTCGGCGACCAACATCTGCGCAGCGCCCGACTCGTCGATCACATCGATCGCCTTGTCCGGCAGCTTGCGGTCGTGGATGTAGCGCGACGACAGCTGCACCGCGGCCTCGATCGCCTCGTTGGTGTATTTGAGCCGGTGATAATCCTCGAAATAGGGTTTCAGACCCTTGAGGATGGCAATCGCATCCTCGACCGTCGGCTCGTTGACGTCGATCTTCTGGAACCGGCGCACCAGCGCGCGATCCTTCTCGAAGTGCTGGCGGTATTCCTTGTAGGTGGTCGAGCCCATACAGCGGATGGTGCCCGAGGCCAGCGCCGGCTTTAGGAGATTGGAAGCATCCATCGCGCCACCGGACGTGGCGCCTGCGCCGATCACGGTGTGGATTTCATCGATGAAAAGGATGGCGTTGGGATGAGCCTCGAGCTCCTTGAGCACCTGCTTCAGCCGCTCCTCGAAATCGCCGCGATAACGGGTGCCCGCGAGCAGCGTGCCCATGTCGAGCGAGAACACGGTCGCAGCCGCCAGCACTTCCGGCACTTCGCTGTCGACGATGCGTTTTGCGAGGCCTTCCGCAATCGCGGTCTTGCCGACGCCGGCTTCGCCGACGAACAGCGGATTGTTCTTCTGGCGCCGGCACAGCACCTGAATGGCGCGGTTGATCTCGGCGTTGCGCCCGATCACCGGATCGATCTTGCCGTCACGCGCCTTCTTGTTGAGGTTGACGCAGTAGGTATCGAGCGCCTCGCCCTTCTTCTTGGAATCCTCATTGCCCTTGGTCTCGGTCTCCTCGTCGACGCCGCGCACCGGCCGCGCTTCCGAGACCCCGGGCCGCTTGGCGATGCCGTGGCTGATGTAGTTCACCGCGTCGTAGCGGGTCATATCCTGCTCCTGCAGGAAATAGGCGGCATGGCTCTCGCGCTCCGCGAAGATAGCGATAAGCACGTTGGCGCCGGTGACCTCCTCGCGGCCGGATGACTGGACATGGATCACCGCGCGCTGGATGACGCGCTGGAAGCCCGCGGTCGGCTTGGCGTCGTCGGCACCGTCGGTGACCAGGTTCTCGAATTCAGTCTCGAGATAATTGACCAGACTGGTGCGCAGCTTGTCGAGATCGACGCTGCAGGCACGCATCACGGCGGCCGCGTCGGAATCATCGATCAGCGACAGCAGCAAATGTTCCAGCGTCGCATATTGATGGTGACGCTCGTTTGCAATCGCCAGCGCACGATGCAGAGATTGTTCAAGGCTCTGGGAAAAAGTTGGCATTCGCGTCCTCTGTGGCCCCCGCCATCATGATCGCCGTTGCCCGGTCAGGCAACAACAACCTTTGTCATATAGCTACGTCCGATCATGGCGAAAGGTCGGTTCCGCAGGCGTAATTCTACTCTAAAGCCACGCGACTCATCCACCCAAGGCCGGTCCGGCAAACTGCAAGCGCCGGTCGTCCCGCTCCAAGCAAAACCCGTTCCCATTTGCGGCGGATCTCGCGGGACGTTACTTCTTTTCCATCACGCATTGCAGGGGATGCTGGTGCTTGCGTGCAAAATCCATCACCTGGGTCACCTTGGTCTCGGCGATTTCATAGGTGAACACCCCGCACTCCCCGATTCCATGGTGATGGACGTGGAGCATGATCTTGGTCGCGGCTTCGACATCCTTCTGGAAGAACTTCTCCAGCACGTGAACGACAAACTCCATCGGTGTGTAATCGTCGTTCAGTAT
This sequence comes from Bradyrhizobium sp., assembly GCA_043722155.1. Classification (GTDB taxonomy): domain Bacteria; phylum Pseudomonadota; class Alphaproteobacteria; order Rhizobiales; family Xanthobacteraceae; genus Bradyrhizobium. The sequence continues at coordinate 2,141 of JAYSPJ010000217.1, read as the reverse complement.
CAGCACACGATAGAGGTTCGGGCGCTTGGTCTTGGGCTTGACCTTGGCGATAACCGACGTGGTCGGACCTCCCGTCCCCCCGGCATTGCTCTCATCATTGCCCATTCGGGGAGCAGATGCGGCGACGGCGGGCGCGGCGGAACAGTCAAATCTGGAAGTTAATTGCAGCATGGCACAGGCGTTCGAAATCCCCACGGGAAACCGGACCGCGCGATCAGGGACGCCTCAGGCACGCGCTCCTTGCGGAGCCATCCAACGAGTTCCCAGACACGCTTTCCGGATCGCCGCTCCCGGGCGGCTCGACCCCACCAGCTGGACCGATAGCTTTGAATATGGGTCCGGCTCCGGCCCGCCGCAAGCGCACTGATCCTGGCCAAATGCGACCTGCCGCGGGGCCGATTCCCAAGCCCGGCGATCCCCACGAGGTTAATCAATTCCGCAGGGTTTGACAAAGCCCGGCCCCTGACCATTTAGCGGGCATTGACGATAACAAGCACTTCTGGCGGCCGATTCGCGTTTAGTGGCTATTGAGCCAGTTTTCTCCGGACTGATTTACCGGCTGTTTAGCGGACCGACCCGAAATGGGGCACAGAAACCCGATTTCGGTGACAATCATGTTGAGTACATCCATTACCAGCCAGGTTCGTGCCGCGTTTAGCCGCTTCCAAGCGGCCAATCAGGGCAATATCGCGGTGCTCTTTGCCGCCGCTCTGGTGCCCCTCCTCAGCTTCATGGGTGCGGCGGTCGACTATTCCCGGGCCAACAACGCGCGCTCGTCGATGCAGGCCGCGCTCGATTCGACGGCGTTGATGCTGGCGAAGGATCTGGCGGACGGAAGGATCACGACCAACCAGATCAATGCGAAGGCTACGGCCTATTTCACCGCCCTCTACACCAATAAAAACGCCCAGTCGGTGGTGATCAACGCGACGTATACCGCCGGTACAGCCGAGGGCTCGACCATCCAGGTCAATGGATCCGGCGCCGTGACCACCGAATTCTTGAAGGTCGCCGGCTTCCCGAACATCAACTTCAACACCAGTTCGACCTCCGCATGGGGTAATGTGCGGATGCGCGTGGCGATGGCGCTCGACAATACGGGTTCGATGGCTTCGGACGGTAAAATGCCGGCGATGCAGACCGCCGCCAAGAGCCTGGTCGACCAGCTCAGCGCGCTGGCCAAGAATCCCGGCGACATCTACATTTCGATCGTGCCTTTCGCCAAGGACGTCAACATGGGCGCCAGCAACTACACCCAGCCCTGGATCGATTGGAGCGATTGGGAAGCCGCCAACGGCAGCTGCAGCAACACGTCCTACAGGTCGCAAAGCTCCTGCGTATCTAACGGCAAGACCTGGACGGCGGCCAACCGCAATACATGGACCGGCTGCTTCACCGACCGCGACCAGAACTATGACACGACAAACACGACCCCTGTTACTTCGAACAGCTCAACGCTGTTTCCTGCCGAGCAATATAGTTATTGCAGGTCGAGCAGTTCCGCCTACCTGCAACCGATCATGTCGCTGAGCTACAATTGGAGTGCGCTGAAAACGTTGATCACCGACATGGAGCCGACCGGCAATACCAACCAGGGCATCGGCCTCGCCTGGGCGTGGATGACGCTGGGCACGGGGGCACCGTTCAATGCGCCCGCCAAGGATCCGAACTATACCTACAAGGATGCCATCATCCTGTTGACCGACGGTTTCAACACGCAGAACCGCTGGTACAGCAACGCGTCGCAGATCGATGCGCGTCAGAGAATTCTTTGCGATAACGCCAAGGCCGCCGGCGTTACCATCTATACGGTTCAAGTAAACACGGGAGGCGATCCGATACAGTCGGTGCTCCAGTATTGCGCCAGCGGACCGGACAAGTTCTTCCATGTGACATCCGCCTCGCAGACGGTATCGGCGTTCAGCTCGATCGGAAGCTCACTGTCGAAGTTGCGCGTCGCGCGATAATTCTTCGCAAGTCCGGCAAAAAAAGCCCGGCCATAACGGCCGGGCTTTTTTGATTCCTTTGAGAAACCGCGCTGGGCTTAGTTAGTGTCTGTCCATAAACGGAGATTTTTTGACGAGCGCGGTAACGGATGCTGTGTTTGCAAGGGTTGGCGCGGCGTTTTTTGTCGGCGGCGA
>JAYSPJ010000216.1:0-1726 GCA_043722155.1 Bradyrhizobium sp. | reverse complement strand
CCGATATATTCGCCGACGATGCCGATCATGATGAGCTGCACGCCGCCGATGGTCATCAGGCCGACCACCAGCGAGGGATAGCCGGGGACGGATTTTCCGCTCATCCAGGTTTCCCAGAGGATGGAAAGACCGAACAGGAAGGCGACGGTTGCGAGCAGGACGCCGAGCAGGCTGGCAAAACGCAGCGGCGCCACCGAGAAAGATGTCAGGCCTTCGATCGAAAGCCCGACCAGCCGGCCGGGGCTGAAGCTGGTGACGCCATGGGCGCGGGCCGCCGGTTCGTAGCCGACGCGGATCTGGCGGAAGCCGATCCAGCTCGCCAGCCCCTTGAAAAAGCGATTGCGCTCGGGAAGCTGCCGCAGCGCGGCCGCGGCCCGCGGCGACAGCAGGCGGAAGTCGCCGGCATCTTCCGGGATTTTCTGCCGCGCGCCGTAATTGATCAGGGCGTAGAAGCCATGCACGGCGATGCGCCGCAGCAGCGATTCATTGTCGCGGTGCGCCTTGGCGGTATAGACCACATCAAAGCCGCCCTCGATCCAGTGGCTGACCAGCTGCTCGACCAGGGCGGGCGGATGCTGGCCGTCGCCGTCCATGAACAGCACCGCGCCGCGCCGGGCATGGTCCAGCCCCGCCATCAGGGCGGCTTCCTTGCCGAAATTGCGCGACAGCGACACCACCTGAACGTCGAGCCCGTCGGCCGCAAGCCCGCGCGCGATGTCGAGCGTCGTGTCGGCGCTGCCGTCATCGACATAGACGACCTCGCAGCCAAGGCCGTAGCGCTGCCGCAGGGTCTTCGCCAGCGCACCGAGCCGCTGGTGCAGAAAGGCCAGCCCGGCTGCCTCGTTATAGAGGGGGACAACGATCGACAGCCCCTGCGCCGCGGCGGTGGCCGCGGTGGTCGACAGATCAGAAACGTCCGTACCCAGCATCATCGATCAGGTCCAAACCTACCACGGAACAGCATATGGTACTCGCTGCCAGCTGTCGCAACGATGAACGGAACAGGATTTCCGGCTCACTGCCGCAGGAACGCCTCGAGCCTGGCGAACAGCGGATTGTCGCGGTCGAGCACATAGTCGAGCGACGCCACCGACACCGTTTCGGCGCCACGGACGCGAAGAAAGCTGCCGAGCGCGTAAAGCTGCGCCGGCGGGCAGTGCAGCGTGACCATCCCGGAAGACGTCGGGCCGCCGAACGGCGAGACCACGCCGAAGCGATTATGGGCTTCCGCCAGCAGCGCCGCGTCGCAGCCGGCAAAGCGGGTGCGGACTTCCCGGTATTTGCTGGCCCGCGCCCTTGCCGCGATGTGATCCAGGATGACGCGCGCGGTCTCGCGGGCCTCGTCCGACCAGTCGGCGTCCTTTGACGCCACGAGGTTGGCCTGGCTGCGCAGGATCACGCCGTCGTCGAGCACCTTGAGGCCGTTGGCGGCCAGCGTGGCGCCGGTGGTGGTGATGTCGACGATCATCTCGGCGGTGCCGACGGCGGGCGCGCCTTCGGTCGCGCCGGCGCTCTCGACGATCCGGTAGTCGACGACGCCGTGGGACGCAAAGAAGGTCCGGGTCAGGTTGATGTATTTGGTCGCCACCCGCATGCGCCGGTTGTGCTGGGCGCGGAAGCCGGTGGTGACGTCGTCGAGATCGGCCATGGTGCGGACATCGATCCAGGCCTGCGGCACTGCCACCACGACGTTGGCGCTGCCGAAGCCGAGATTGTCGATCAGCAT
>JAYSPJ010000215.1:0-9396 GCA_043722155.1 Bradyrhizobium sp. | reverse complement strand
GTGTTGGCGGGACGGCGGAAGCTGGCCGGTATCCTGCTGGAAGCCGAGGCCGTGCCGGGTGGCCGGCTGGCCGTGGTGGTCGGCATCGGCACCAATGTCGTGGCCGCTCCGGAGGGCACGCCGACGCCCGCCACCTCGTTGGCGAAACTAGGCGTCCATGTCGGCGCGGCGGACCTGTTCGCCGCGCTGTCGGATGCCTGGGCCGGGTTCCGCGACATCTGGGATAATGGCCGGGGCTTTGGCGAGATCCGGCGGCTGTGGCTGGAGCGCGCGGCCGGGCTTGGACAGCCGGTCGCGATCCAGGCGGGCGCCGCCACCGTCGAGGGGATATTCGACACCATCGATGATCAGGGCTGCCTGATCGTCCGGAAAGCGGATGGCCATCGGGTCCCGGTATCGGCCGGCGATGTTTATTTCGGCTCCGCAGCGTCGGCGGGAGCGATCTGATGCCGCGTCCGGATGAACTGACCTTTGCGCCGCTCGGCGGCGTCGGCGAGATCGGCATGAACCTGTCGATCTACGGCCTCGGCAACCGCCATCAGCGGTCCTGGCTGGCGGTCGATCTCGGCGTGTCCTTCGGCGACGAGGAGCATCTGCCGGGCATCGATCTGATCATGCCCGACATCCGCTTTCTGGAAAAAGAGCGAAAGAATCTGGTTGGCCTGGTGCTGACCCACGCCCATGAGGATCACTTCGGCGCCATCATGGACCTGTGGCCGAAGCTGAAGTGCCCGATCTATGCGACCCAGTTCAGCGCCGCTTTGTTCGCGGCCAAATGCGCCTCGGAACGCAACCCGCCGAAAATTCCGGTCACTGTGGTGCCGTCGGGCGGCCGCATCGATATCGGGCCGTTCAGCGTCGAGTTCATTCCGGTGGCGCATTCGATCCCCGAGTCGCACGCGCTGGCGATCCGCACTGAAGTCGGCACCGTGCTGCATACCGGCGACTGGAAGATTGATCCGACGCCGATCATCGGCGTGCCGACCGACGAGCGGCGGCTGCGCGAACTCGGCGATGCCGGCGTGCTGGCGCTGATCGGCGATTCCACCAATGCGGTGCGGGAAGGCCGCTCGCCGTCCGAAACCGAAGTCGCCAAGACCATCACCGAACTGGTGAAGAACGCCAAGGGCCGGGTCGCTGTGACCACCTTTGCCTCCAACGTCGCGCGGCTGCGCGCGGTGGCCGACGCCGCCAAGGCCTCCGGACGCGAGGTCGTCGTGGTCGGCCGCGCCATGGAGCGCGTGGTGCAGGTGGCGCGCGAGACCGGCTATCTCGACGGCGTGCAGAGTTTCCGCGGCGTCGATCTGTACGGCCATTTCCCGCCGGACAAGGTGCTGGCACTGTGCACGGGCAGCCAGGGCGAGCCGTGCGCGGCGCTGTCGCGCATCGCCAATGACGACCATCCGCAGGTCACCCTGAACAAGGGCGACTGCGTGATCTTTTCCTCGCGCACCATTCCCGGCAACGAGAAGGCGGTCGGTGGAATCATCAACGGACTGATCACGCAGGGCATCGAGGTGATCACCGACCGCACCCATCTCGTCCATGTCTCCGGTCACCCGCGCCGCGACGAACTGCGCGACATGATTTCATGGGTTCGTCCGCAACTGCTGATCCCGGTTCATGGCGAGGCGCTGCATCTGTTCGAGCACGCCAAGCTGGCGCGGGCCGCCGGCGTTCCCAAGGTGCTGATCTGCCGCAATGGCGACCTCGTCAAACTGGGGCCGGGCGATCCCGGCGTCATCGAGGAGCTGCCGTCCGGGCGGCTCTACAAGGACGGCTCGATCCTCGAGGACGCCAAGTCGCGCGCGGTCGTCGAACGGAAGAAACTGGCCTTTGCCGGCTGTGCCTTCGTCGCGTTCGCCGTGACCGACAAGGGCGAACTGGCCGACGATCCCGAGGTCGATCTGGTCGGCATTCCCGAGAAGAATACCGCCGGCGAGCTCATCGACGAGATCGTGTTCGATGTGGTGGTATCGACGGTGGAGGGGCTGCCGCGGGCGCGGCGGCGCGATCCCGATGCGATGGCGGAGTCGGTACGTCGCGCGGTGCGTGCTGCGATCAACCAGCATTGGGGCAAGAAGCCGCTGTGCTACGTTCACGTTCTGACGGTGTAAACTCAAGGCGGAGGAGTGCCATGCTGGGCCGGCTCAATCATGTGGCGATCGCGGTCAAGGATGCCGAGAAGGCCGCCAAAATCTACGGCGCGGCGTTCGGGGCGGAGATTTCCGCGGCGGTGCCGCTGCCCGAGCACGGCGTCATTACCGTGTTCGTGACGCTGCCCAACACCAAGATCGAATTCATCCAGCCGCTGGGCGAGGCCTCGCCGATCTCGAAGTTCATCGAGCGCAACGCCGACGGCGGCATCCACCATATCTGCTACGACGTTCCCGACATCATCGCGGCGCGCGACAGGCTGATCGAGGAGGGCGCACGGGTACTCGGCGACGGCGTGCCGAAGATCGGTGCGCACGGCAAGCCGGTGCTGTTTCTGCATCCGAAGGATTTTTCCGGCGCGCTCGTCGAAATCGAACAGAATTGAGATGGCCTATTCAATCTCAACCGCGCTGGCGATCTACTTCGTGCTGTGGTGGATCGTGCTGTTCCTGACGCTGCCGTTCGGCGTCCGCAGCCAGCATGAAGACGGCGGCGGCGCGCCCGGCACCGACCCCGGCGCGCCGATCGCAACCAGGATGGGCCGCAAGCTGATCTGGACCACATTGATCGCGGCGGTCGTCTACGGCATCGGCATGCTGGCCTATCGCGCCGGCTACCTGAATATCGAACGGCTGTCGAAGCTGATGGGATTCCCGGTTTAGAGCGTGGTTGAGCACGGCCGGACCTCCCGCAGTCGTCATCCTCCGCGAAGCGGGGGATCCAGTACGCCGCGGCTTCTCGGTTAATCACACCCGTCTCTGGAACTCGTCTTGCTTGCTGCCGTTACGGGCCGGGCGGCTCCTATGGCACAACCGGCGCAATATGGTTTCGCTGCACACTGAATTCGGTGAACGCCGCGTGTGGCGAATGCATTGAATCATTCCATAGCTCTGTATTAAGCTGGTGGTTTCCGATGAGACGCAAGCTTGCAGCGCCCGTGAGGTAACGCGGCTTCGTCCGGGATGCCCGATGGGCTGGGAGAACAGGAAATGACGTTTCAACGGATTGTTGCCGGGGTTTTGATGCTGCTGATCGCAGCGCTCGCGGGCGCCTTCTACATGAACTGGAAAACCCTGGGCCAGCTGCGGACCATGAAAGCCTTTGTCGAAGGCTATGTCTTTGCCGAGGCGGTGGCGGCCTGCGAGAAGGCGCCGAGCACGACGCCGTTCAAATGGAATACCGGAACCAGGACCGCGGTGGTCGGACTGAATTCGGTCAGGCCCGACAAATACACGGTGGTTGCGAACTACACGCTCGTTGCCGACAGCGTCTATTGCGACTACGACCCGATCAAGAAGAAGGCGGATATCGGATCGAATTTCCTGGAGCGGGACTGAGGAAGTCAGGCTTCGATTTGCGCCTCGCTGCTGGCGACGAGGCTGTCGATTTCATCCAGCAATTTCCGCCACGCCTCATCGATCTCGGGTGACCAGTCATTTCCCAGGACCTCGCGCATCGTCTCCGCGATCACGCCGAAAAACCCGCTGAACAGTTCGCGCGGGGTACCGTAGTCGTCGTGCGACTGCACCTCGCATTCGATCAGGCGAAAATGTCCGGTGCGCTCGCCGGCGAAATCCAGCATCGCATCGATGGCCAACGCCAGCATCGAGCCTCTCACCAGATCGCCGCCCTCTCGCCGGAACAGCGGCTCGGCTTCCGGGTGTTCGCGGAACAGGCGGCGATAGACCAGCGGCGTCAGGTCCTCGCAACGCTCCGCCGCCAGTTCAAAACTGCGCTGGATCAGATTGGCCGGTGCCGTCATGCGCTGCGTCGCGGTTCAGTTGCGTGAGTCGATTATTCCAGGCGTCTCGTGAAAGCATCCTAAAAAAAAAAAAAAGAGCAGGGCGCGAAGCCCTGCTCTAAAAATTGTGTCGACCCTATTTCCCCGCAAAATTAGATTTGATCTTGATTGACGGGGCGACGCTGCTTGTGCGCGCTAGGGCTCCTCCCGAGACTTGGACCACCAGACTTGAACCTTGCGGCCAGCCTGAGCTTGCTCTGTTAGACCATCTTTTGCGTTTTGTCATCAATTTCAGCAACGATTGTTCAAAATTCGGGCAATCTGCGAAATGATTGCGAACTCGCCACCCGCGGTTGTATCCGCTGTAGCAATTCGCGTTTGGGTAAAGAAGTGAGGGGCTCGGTTCCGGCGTCGGAAAACGGCGCCTGGCGCAGCGACCCCGGCGATATCGGTCTATTTCATTGTTCTGCATCAAGAGGTTTGCGTTTGAGACGATAGGGTTCGATGCAATTGCTGGGAACCTGATCTCGACTCGGGACTCCCTGCATGATTAGCTGGTTATGTCCAAGAGGTGGTTTTTGATGCGCCGGCGGTTGCGGAAATTTCTTCCCATCGTCCTGATGGCCCTCGCGGTGCAGATCCTTGCGCCGATCGGTGCCTGCTGGGCGGCCAGCATCGCCGCCTCCGACCCCCTCCATGCCGCGCCGATCTGCTCGGGCGGCGCCGGTTCGTCCTCGGACCAGACCGGTCAAACCGGCGAGCACCGCGCCCATGACGGCGCCTGCGCGATGTGCTGCGTGGCGCATGCGGCTGCTGCCCTCGACACGCCCCAGACGACCGTCGCAACGCCCTTGCGACAGCCCGAGCGTATGGTGTGGCTCGACGCCGAGCCCAATCGGTTCGGTTCCCGGACCGGTTGGCACGCCCAGGCCCGAGCACCTCCTTCCATTTCCTGACAACAAAACACTCTCGTGATCGGTATGGCCCAGGCGATGCCGAATAGTGTCGTTGATCTGGCTGGCCTCGGCGCCGGCGTCAGGAATGTCAAATGTCCGGTACTCCTAATATATCGAGCGTGCTTGCGCGCAGCTTCTTGCTGGCCTCCGCCGCCGCGATCGTTTCCGTTTCGGCTGCTGTCGCTCAAACCAATCCGCAACCGCCGCTACCGCCAATCACCGTAGACGCCCCTCAACCAAAGCGCGCAGCCGCGGCCCGGCCGCCGCAGCGCAGCGGCGCGCGCGCAGCACGGGTGTCCCGCGTCAGCAATCCCGCCGTTGCGCCGGTCGCGACCGATCAGGCGAGGGGACCCGCGCTGACGGTCCTCACCATGCAACAGGCGTTGCGCGACATTCAGCAGACACCCGGCGGTGTCGCCATCGTTCCCGCCGAGGCCTACCGGAACTCGACGGTCGCCAACACCATCAAGGATGTTCTCGACTACGTCCCGGGCGTCTTTGCGCAGCCGAAATGGGGCGACGACACCAGGCTCTCGATCCGCGGTTCCGGCCTGTCGCGCAACTTCCATCTGCGTGGCGTGCAGCTCTACATGGACGGGATTCCGGTCAACACCGCCGACGGCTATGGCGATTTTCAGGAAATCGATCCCACCGCCTACAAATATGTCGCGGTTTACAAGGGCGGCAATGCACTGCAGTTCGGCGCCAACTCGCTGGGCGGCGCCATCAACTTCGTCACGCCAACCGGGCGCGACCCTTTTCCGAACCGCGTATCAGTCGACCTCGGCGGCTTTGGCTTCCGCCGTCTGCAGGCCAACGCGGGCGGTACCAATGGACCCTGGGATGGCTTCATCACCGCCTCCACCCAGGCCGCAGAGGGATTCAGGGATCACAGCAACGGCCATGCCACGCGCGTCAGCGGCAATGTCGGTTATCAGTTCTCGCCCGACGTCGAGACCCGGTTTTACCTGAACGCCAACGAGGTGCGGCAGCGCATTCCGGGGAGTGTCACCAGAACCTCTGCGCTCACCTCACCGGAGACCGCGGCGGCAGCCAACGTCCTCAACGACTGGCAACGCAACCTCGACACGGTCCGCATCGCCAACAAGACCACGATACGCTTCGACAATACGATCGTCGATGTCGGCGCCTTTGCGGTCGATCGGCATCTGATGCACCCGATCTTTCAGTGGCTCGACTATCGCTACAAGGATTACGGCGGCTTCGCCAAGGTCACCGATGATCGGATCATCGGCGGCTTCCGCAACCGGTTCGTGGCCGGCGTCAACGTCCTCAATGGCACCAACGACGCCCGACAATTCGTCAACGTCGGCGGATTCAAGGGAACGCCGACATCCTCGCTGGTGCAAAAGCCGGAAAACTATACGGTCTATGCGGAAAACTCGTTGTATGTTCTGCCGCAAGTAGCCTTCGTGGCGGGCGCGCAATATCTCCTTGCCGTGAGCGACCAGCGCGTCGATTTCTCGACCAACGGCGACGTCAACGGCCGCAGCACGTTCAGCCTGTGGAGTCCCAAGGCGGGGCTGCTGTGGGATGTCGACCCGACATGGCAGGTCTTCGGCAATATCTCGCGCAGCGCCGAGGTTCCGAGCTTCGGAGAGAGCGTCAGTCCGAATTTCTTGAACCCGACCTTCCCCACCATTCCGTTCTTCCTGATCAAGCCTCAGATCGCGACAACCTACGAGATCGGCACCCGTGGCAAACGTCCCGACTTCAGCTGGGAACTGGTGGGTTACCGCGCCAACATCCGCGACGAGTTGCAGTGCCAATTTAGTTCCTTCGGCAATTGCAATGTCACCAATCTCGACCGCACCATTCATCAGGGTATCGAGGCGGGCGTCGGCGCCGCACTGTTCCGGAACATCTTCGTCACGGGAAATGCGCCGGACAAGATCTGGCTCAACCTCGCCTATACTTTCAACGACTTCCGCTTCGACAATGATCCGACCTTCGGCAACAACCAGCTGCCGGGCGCGCCGCGTCACTATCTGCGGGCCGAGATGCTCTACAAGCATCCGAATGGATTCTATGTCGGCCCCAATCTGGAATGGGTGCCGCAATCCTATTTCGTCGATAGCGCCAATACGTTGAAGACCGATGCCTACGCGCTCTGGGGCCTCAAGGCAGGTGTCGACAATGGCGGAACCTATTCGATGTATGTCGAAGCCAGAAATATCGGCAACAAGGTCTATATTGCCTCTGCCAGCATCATCGACCGGGCCAATGCGGCATTGCCGCTGTTCGAGCCCGGCTCCGGTCGCGCGGTGTATGCGGGCGTGAAAGCGCGCTGGTAAACTGTATCGGAGTCAAAATTCTCAGGTTGCCCCATCTGGCGACTTACTCGTTCAAGGTAGAAAAGGACTAAAAACATGAAGCAATCAGTGCGCACTCTCGCTTACGCCGTTTCCTTCGCAGCCCTGCTGGTCGCGCCCGCAGGCGCCCAGGAGATCAAGGCCGGAGATCTCGTGATCACGCAGGCCTGGAGCCGCGCCACGCCGGGCGGCGCCAAGATCGCAGGCGGCTACCTGACGATCGAGAACAAGGGTGCCACCGCGGACCGGCTGATCGGCGGTTCGGCCGATGTGGCTGGCAAGTTCGAAGTCCACGAAATGGCCATGAAGGACGGCGTCATGACGATGCGCCCGCTCGACAAGGGTCTCGTCATCGAGCCCGGCAAGACCGTGAAGCTGGCACCGGGCGGCTATCATCTGATGCTGATGGATCTCAAGAGCCCGCTGAAGCAAGGCGACAAGCTGCCGGTTACGCTGGAGTTCGAGAAGGCCGGCAAGGTGAAGCTCGCGTTCGACGTGCAGGGCGTGGGCGCGAAGGGTCCCACCGCGGGCGAGGGCCATTCGGGCGGTCATGACATGAAGCACAACTCCGGTCATTCCGGCATGAAGAAGTGAGGTCTGCGATGTCGAAAGTTATTCTTCTCGCCGCCATCGCCACGCTCGCCGCAGCGCCGGCCCTGGCACACGTCTCGCTGGAAAACCGTCAGGCGACGATCGGTGCGTCCTACAAGGCGGTATTCACCGTGCCGCATGGCTGCGCCGGTTCGGCCACCACCAGGATCCGCGTGCAGATCCCCGAAGGCGTGATCGCGGTTAAACCGATGCCGAAGGCGGGCTGGAGCGTGGAGGCGATCAGCGGCAAATACGCCGCCGACTACAGCTATCACGGCAAGAAATTTTCCGAAGGCGTCAAGGAAGTGGTGTGGAGCGGCGGCAAGCTGCCCGACAGCCATTACGATGAATTCGTCATCAGCACCTATCTGACCGGCAATCTCAAGCCCAACAGCATGCTGTATTTTCCGGTGGTGCAGGAATGCGAGCAGGGGGTTACCCGCTGGATCGATATCCCGGCGCAAGGCGCCGGCCATTCCCATGACGACAAGTCGCCGGCGCCGGGCGTCAGGCTGATGCCGAAACCGTAAGGCGGAAACCGGATGCGCCTGATCGCCGGCCTGGCAACGCTGCTGTCGGTGCTCTGCCTTGCCACCGGCGCCTCCGCGCACGCCACGCTGGTCGCGACCGAACCCGGCGACGGCAGCATCCTGGCGATGGCGCCGAAGTCGGTTCAGCTGCGATTCAACGAGGCGGTAACGCCTGTTGTCGTCAGCGTGATCGATGCTGTCGGCAAAACGCGCGCCGATGCGACGGTGCGCGTCGCCGGCGATACCATCGTCATCACGCTGCCGGACAACCTGCCGGGCGGGACCCAGGTCGTCAGCTACCGCGTCACCTCGGAAGACGGCCACCCGGTCGCGGGCTCCATGATGTTTTCGATCGGCGCCGTGACGGTGGCCGCGGCGAACGAGACCAGGGCCGGCTCCATGAACGGTCTGATCTGGCTGGCGCGGATCGGGGTCTATCTCGGGCTGTTTGTCGGCGTAGGCGGAGCGTTCTTCGCAGGCTGGATTGGCCGGGCGCGCGCCGGTTCGCAGCTGATCATGGCCGCGCTGATGCTGGGCCTGGTCAGCGCGGCGGCGGCGCTCGGGCTTCAGGGTCTCGATTTGCTGGATCTGCGGCCGGGCAGCCTGCTGACGGCGGCGCCATGGAAAGCCGCCGCCGCCACGAGTTTGTTTCGGTCGTTGCTGATCGCGGTCGCGGCGCTGACCGCCGGGATCGTTGCCTTGCGATGCCGGGGCGCGGGCATCGCCGCGACGCTGTCGGCGTTCGCACTGGCCGGTGTCGGCCTGTCCTTGGCCTCGAGCGGGCATGCCGCTACGGCGACGCCGCAATGGCTGTCTTATCCGGCCGTGTTCCTGCATGGCGTCGGAGTCGCATTCTGGATCGGCGCGCTCGCGCCGCTGGCGGCGATGGCATGGAAACCGGCGCAGCCTCTGCTTCCGGTCCTGAACCGGTTCTCACATGCCGCGGTTTTCGTCGTCGCCGTGCTGGTGCTGACCGGGCTTGCGCTGGCTGCCGTTCAGCTCGAGAGCTTCGGCGGACTGATCGACAGCAACTACGGGATTATCCTGTCGATCAAGCTCATGCTGGTCGCGGCGCTGCTCGGGCTCGC
>JAYSPJ010000214.1:0-10373 GCA_043722155.1 Bradyrhizobium sp. | reverse complement strand
ACCGACGGCCGCGTCGGCAACGACACCATGAAGGCGGTCAAGGCCTATCAGACCAAGATGGGGCTGGCGCCCGCCGACGGCTACGGTGGGTTGAAGGTGCTGGCGCGGTTGCGGCAGGGCGGATAGGGCCCACGCAGGCGCATTGATTTACTCCGTCATTCCGGGGCGCGCCTTGGCGCGAACCTCGGATGTGCAATTGCACATCGGGGAGTCTCAAGCGCAACAATTTCCAGATTCCGGGTTCATCGCTACGCGATGCCCCGGAATGACGTGGAGGCCTCACCCCTGCCGCACCGCCCCGCCCGCGTTCATGCCGCCGTCGATGACCAGTTCCGTCCCGGTGACATAGCGCGAGGCATCGGACGCCAGATACAACACGCCGCTGGCGATTTCGGCGGCATGGCCGGCGCGGCCGAGCGGCGTCGCCAGTTTCGCGCGTACCTCGGGATCGATCGGGGCATTCTGTCCACTGCCTGAAGCTTCCGTCGGAATCTTGCCCCAGATCGGTGTGTCGATGATGCCGGGATGCACCGAGTTGACCCGGATGCCGTCGCCAAAGGATGCGCACTCCATCGCTATCGCCTTCGCGAACAGCCGAACACCGCCCTTGGTCGCGCAATAGCCGGCCAACGTCTGCGCACCGCGCAGGCCCGCCAGCGACGACATCATGATGATCGAGCCGCCACCGGTCCTGCGCATCGCGGGCAGACAATGCTTTACCGACAGGAAGACGCCGTCGAGGTTGATCGCGGTCTGCCGCCGCCAGTCTTCCAAGGACATGTGGACGATCGACGGCACCGATATTCCGATGCCGGCATTGGAGACCAGGATATCGAGTTTGCCGTAGCGCTTGACGACCTCGGCAACCACTTCAGCCCAGCGCGGCTCGCTGGTGACGTCCTGATGCAAAAAGACCGCCTCGTGGCCGGCTTTCTTGATGCCGGCGACAATTTCGGGGCCCTTGAGATCATCAATATCGGTCACAACAACCTTGGCGCCTTCACGCGCCAGCAATTCGGAGACGGCGGCGCCGATGCCGGATGATCCGCCCGTGACCAGCGCGACCTTGCCTTCAACCTGCCCCATCATTTCCACTCTCATGTTGTGTTTACTGTTGGCCTTACCGGATCATCGCCGGCCCCAGATCGGGCACCGCGACATCGATGACGCGAAACTGCACGCGCTCGGTGCCCTGCCAGCGATCGACCGCAAGCGATCCCGCGACATGTAGGGGCTGGCCGCGATGCTGGGTGAGCGCGTTGCCGAGCTTTTGCCCGATCGAGCGAAACGCGATGCCGTTGACGATGGCGCCATCGCCGGATTTGAACCGCAGCCGCAGATGCGCCTGCCCGACTTCATCGGCATAGACCAGTTGATGCGACGGCAGCGCGATGACCGGCTCGGGATTGCCGCTCCCGAAAGGCCCCGCGCGATTGAGCGTGGCGGCGAAGTCCGGCGTGACGCTGCGCGCGCTCACCGCGCCGTCGATGAACAGTTCGTTTTCGTGCCGCGAAGCGGCGACGTCGGCGGCCAGCGCGCTTTCCATATAGGCGCGGAATTCGGCCAACTTTTCCTTCCGCAGCGTGACGCCGGCGGCCATGGCGTGTCCGCCGCCCTTCATCAACAGCCCGTCCTTCACCGCCTGCCGGACCGCCTTGCCGAGGTCGACACCGGAGATCGAGCGGCCCGATCCGGTGCCGATGCCGCCGGGCTCCAGCGCGATCGCAAAGGCCGGCCGCGAGAATTTTTCCTTCAGCCGCGAGGCAACCAGACCGACCACACCGGGATGCCAGCCTTCGGCGGCCGTGACGATGACCGCGCCCTTGTCCTCCAGCCCGAGCGAAGCCAGCGCCTCGGCTTCGGCCTGCGCCTCCGCCATCTGCTCGATGACGCGGCGCTCGGTATTGAGGCGATCCAATTCGGCGGCGATCCGTGCTGCCTCGGAGACGTCGCCTTCCAAGAGCAACCGCACGCCGAGATCGGCACGCCCGATCCTCCCGCCCGCATTGATGCGTGGCCCCAGCATGAAGCCGAGATGCCAGGCCTCGGGTGGGCCGTTCAACCGCGACACGTCCATCAGCGCGGTGAGACCGACATGATCGCGGCGCCGCATCGCGATCAGGCCCTTGGCCACGAAGGCGCGGTTGAGCCCGGTCAAGGGCGCGACATCGGCGACGGTGCCTAGCGCGACAAGATGCAGCATGCCGAGCAAATCCGGCTCCGGCATTTCACCGGTCCAGAACCCCCGAGTCCGCAGTTCCCGGTTGACCGCGACCAGCGTCACCAGCACGAGACCGATCGCGGCGAGATGACCAAGGCCGGAGAGATCATCGGGCCGGTTCGGATTGACCAGCGCGTCAACCTCGGGCAATTCGTCGCCGCTCTGATGATGATCAATCACGACGACGGACATGCCGAGCCGCCGCGCTTCGGCCAGCGGCTCAAAACTGGTGGTGCCGCAATCCACGGTCACCAGCAGCGTTGCGCCCTTGCCGGCCAGCATGCGGATCGCCTCGGTATTGGGGCCGTAGCCCTCAAAAATCCGGTCGGGAATATGAATCAGCGGATCGAGCCCGCAATGACGCAGGTGCCACGCCAGCAGCGCCGCCGACGTGGCGCCGTCGACATCGTAATCGCCGAAGATCGCAACCTGCTCGCGGCGCGAGGCAGCGTCCGCTATGCGTTTGGCGGCGGCTTCCATCTGGGTCACGGTGTAGGGATCGGGCATCAATTTGCGGATGGTCGGATCGAGAAAATCCTCTACCGCGTCGAGCTCGACATCGCGCCCGGCCAGCACCCGCGCCAGCATTTCCGGCAATTGATAGCGCTGCGCGATCGCCAGCGCCCGCGCCGCCCCACGGGTATCGAGCCGGTCGCGCCAGAGCTTTCCGGTCGCCGAGCGCGCGACGCCAAGAAACGCCGGGGGCGCTTCGACAGGCAATGCGGATGCAGGGAGTGTCATGATGCTTTCGAGAGATAGGCGCCAAAGGCAATCGAACAAAGTCCTGGAAGTCTTCGCCCTGTTCGCTGCCGTCATCCCTGTATAACGGCTTTTTCCGTTATCGCAGGAGGCGCGAGCCTCTTTGGCGAACCGCGAAGGACGACCGATACCGGAATATGCGACCATCCTTCGAGACGCGCGCAAGGGCGCGCTCCTCAGGATGAGGATAGAGCCTGCGGAGCGTGCCTAACACCCCATCTTGTCGGCTATCCCGCCAAAATCCCTGGCCACGATATCCCAGTCGCCGGTCGCCTCGAAATCGTATTTCTGCAGCGGGCCGTATTCGGTCGGCCGCGCCACGAAGGCGGTCTTCAATCCCAATTTCTGCGCGGCCTTCAAATCCTGGTTGTGCGCGGCCACCATCATCACCTGCGCCGGCGCCAGGCCAAGCAGCTTGGCGGCGCCGAGATAGGTTTCCGGATCGGGCTTGTAATGTTCGAACAGTTCGGCCGAGAGCACGAGGTCCCAGGGCATGGCTGCAAACTTCGCCATGTTGGTCAGCAGAGCCACATTGCCGTTCGACAATGGCGAGATGATGTATTTCGTCTTCAGCCGCGTCAGCCCGGACACGGTGTCGGGCCAGGCATGAAGCCGGTGCCAGCCCATGGTGAGATAATGCAGGTCGGACTCTGTCAGGCCTTGAATCGAAAGCTGCGCGACCAGCTTCTCCAAAGACTGCCGGTGCAGCGTGTCGAGAATCATATAGCCGCGCTCGGGATGCTTACGCACCTCGTCCATCGAGGCGGCATAGACTGCGCGCCAGCCGTCGACCAATGCGGTCCAGTCGGCCTTGATGCCGCGCCCCTCTGACCATTTGGTGAAATCGTCGATCAGGCTGGTGCGCCAGTCGACACAAGTGCCGAACACATCAAACACCAGCGCCTTCACCGCCGAAATATCCGACATTTTCACTCCCTGTTCTTGTTTTTGATCGGTGAGCCGCGTTCAAAGCACCTTGCGGTATTGGATGAACCCGAGGTTGTCGGCAACCTCGTCGTAGAGGGCACGTGCCTGCGTGTTGCTCGATTGCGTCAGCCAATAGACGCGGCTCGCGCTCGCCGCTCGGGCCCTGTCGTAAACTGCCTCGATCAGCGCCCGTCCCAGCCCCCGGCCCCGCGCAGCTTCTGCGACAAACAGGTCTTCCAGATAGCAGTATCGGTGCGGAGCCCAGGTCGAACGGTGAAACAGGTAGTGGGCGAACCCGGCCAGCCTGCCATCGACATAGCCCCCCAGTGCAAACATCGGCTCGTCCAGATCGTGAAACCTGGTCCAGGTGAGATCGCTGACGTCCTGTGCCAACGCCGTCTTGTAGAACGCGAGATAGCCCGCCCACAGCGGGTTCCAGGCCTCGCGCTCGTCTCCACCAACCGGTCGTATCAGGACAGTGCCGGCCATTCATTGCTCAATCGAGGTGGAATTTTTCGAGCTGCCGGTGCTCGGCCTTGATGTAACGCACAGTGCCGGTGACCGAGCGCATCACCACGGTCTCGGTCTCGATCACGCCCTTGCGGAATTTGACGCCGGAGAGCAGCGAGCCGGTCGTAACCCCGGTCGCGGCGAACAGGCAGTCGCCCTTCGCCATGTCCTCGATGCCGTAGATCATGCGCGGATCCTTGACGCCCATTTTGTGGGCGCGCTCGCGTTGCTCCTCGGTGTCGAGAATAAGCCGGCATTGCATCTGGCCGCCGATGCAGCGCAGCGCCGCCGCCGCCAGCACGCCCTCGGGCGCGCCGCCGGTGCCGATATACATATCGACCCCGGTATTGTCGGGATCGGCGCAATGGATGACCCCGGCCACGTCGCCGTCGGTGATCAGACGTACCGCCGCACCGGTGCCGCGCACGGCATGAATGATATCGGCGTGGCGCAGGCGATCGAGCACCAGCACCGTGATCGCGGAGGGCTCGACACCCTTCGCCTTGGCCAGCCTGCGAACGTTGTCGGCGGGCGACGCGTCGAGTTCGACGACGCCTTTGGCGTAACCGGGACCAACCGCGATTTTCTGCATGTAGACGTCGGGCGCATGCAGCAGCGTGCCGCCGTCGGCCATCGCCATGGTCGCGATCGCGCCCGGCATGTTCTTGGCGCACAGCGTGGTGCCCTCGAGCGGGTCGACGGCGATATCGACCTGCGGGCCGGCATTCATGCCGACCTTCTCGCCGATGAACAGCATCGGCGCCTCGTCGCGCTCGCCCTCGCCGATCACAACGGTGCCTTCGATCGGCAGCTTGTTGAGCTCGCGGCGCATCGCGTCGACCGCGGCCTGGTCGGCCTCTTTCTCCTTGCCGTGGCCGCGCAGTCTTGCCGCCGACACCGCCGCGCGCTCCGTCACCCGCACGATCTCGAGCGTCAGAATGCGCTCCAGCAGCAACTGCGGGGGGACGGAAATATGGGTCGACATTGGCAAACTCCCTGGGACATCACCGCGGATCTGGCGACCCGCATACAATCGTCTCGCACACTGTCCGTTCGGACCGCGCGTTAGTTTTTTTCGATCCGTATCACCTGCGGCCGGCCGCTGATCACCTTGTCGCGCTGTACCGCTTGCAGCGCGCGATAGACCGCGTCCTCGCTGGTGGCATAGGTAATCAGGATGACCGGCACCGGCGAAGCTTTCTTCGTCACGCCGTTCGCGTCAACACCATCGGGATGGCGCTGCACAATCGACTCCAGTGAAATTTTCTGCTCGGCAAGGCGGGTCGCGATGGTGGCGGCGGTGCCGGCGAGATCGCGCGCCATCAGCCGGATATAGTAGCCGCCCTCATGACGTTCCATCGGCGCCTTGGTGGTGGCGCGTAGCTTCTTGACCGGACGTCCGAACGGATTGGCGCGGATTCCGCGCGCGACATCGGCGATGTCGGCGACCACGGCCGACGCGGTCGCCGCACCTCCGGCGCCGGGGCCGACCAGCGTGATCGGCGGAATGCCCTCGCCGTCGATGGTCACCGCGTTGGTGACGCCCATCACCTGCGCGATCGAGGATGATTTCGGCACCATGGTCGGATGCACGCGCTGCTCGATGCCCTTGGCGGTCCGCACCGCGACCCCGAGCAGTTTTACCCGGTAGCCGAGTTCTTCCGCGGCGCGTAGATCTTCCGGCGCGATCGAGGAGATGCCTTCGACATAGACCGCGCTCTGCGCCACCTTGGTGCCGAAGGCGAGGCTGGCCAGAATGGCGAGCTTCTGTGCGGTGTCGTGGCCGTCGACGTCGAACGATGGATTGGCCTCGGCGTAACCGAGGCGCTGCGCGTCCTTCAGGCATTCGGCGAACGACAGCCCCTCCTGTTCCATCCGGGTGAGGATGTAATTGCAGGTGCCGTTGAGAATGCCGTAGACGCGATTGATGCCAGTGCCGGCCAGCCCCTCGCGCAGGGTCTTGATGACGGGAATGGCGGCGCCGACCGCCGCCTCGAAGTTCAGCGCGCCGCCATGCTTCTCGGCCGCCCTCGCCAGCCGCAATCCGTGCCTGGCGATCAGCGCCTTGTTGGCGGTTACCACCGACTTGCCGGATTTCAGCGCCGCCTCGATCGCCGCCAGCGCGGGATCGCCGGACCCCCCCATCAATTCGACGAAGCAATCGATGCCGGGATCGTTGGCCAGCGCCAGCGGGCTCTTGGCCCATTCGATGCCGCGCAGGTCGAGCCCGCGCTTCTTCACCTTCGAGCGCGCGGTGACGGCGACCACGCGCACGCCGCGTCCGCAGCGCGCCGACAAGGTCCGGCCTTGCTGCTCGATGAGGCGGACGACTTCGGCACCAACAGTGCCGAGCCCCGCAATACCCACTTTCAAGGGTGCGACCATGACCAGGAGAACCTGAAAGAGAATCTATCGCCGGTTGGCGAGAGGAACCACGTTGTGCAACGTTTCCAGCCCGCTTTCAAGGAAGCGGCGCACGCCGCGGGCGGCCTGGCGGATTCGCTGCTCGTTTTCCACCATGGCGATGCGGACATAGCCTTCGCCGTGCTCGCCGAAGGCCACCCCCGGGGACACCACCACGCCTGACTTCTCGACCATCAGGGTCGCGAACTGCATGCTGCCGACGTCGCGGAACGCCTTGGGCAGCGGCGCCCAGGCGAACATCGAGGCTTCCGGCGCGGGAATCTCCCAGCCGACGCGACCGAAGGAATCCACCAGCGCGTCCCGGCGCTTGCGGTAGGTGTCGCGCATCTCGCGGATGCAGTCGTCGGGGCCGTTCAATGCTGCGGTCGCCGCAACCTGGATCGGCGTGAAGGCACCATAATCGAGGTAGGATTTAACCCGCGCCAGCGCGGCGATGATGCGCTCGTTACCGACGGCGAAGCCCATCCGCCAGCCGGCCATCGAGAACGTCTTCGACATCGAGGTGAATTCGACGGTCACGTCGATCGCCCCGGGAACCTGGAGCACCGAGGGCGGCGGATTATTGTCGTCGAAATAGACTTCGGCATATGCGAGATCCGACAGGATGAAGATCTCGTGCTTCTTCGCGAACGCCACCAGATCCTTGTAGAAGTCGAGATTCGCGACATAGGCGGTCGGATTGGAGGGATAGCAGACCACGAGCGCCAGCGGCTTCGGGATCGAATGAATGATGGCGCGCTCCACCGCCTCGAAGAATTGCGGCGTCGGCTCGGAGGGTACCGAGCGGATGACGCCGCCGGCCATCAGGAATCCAAAGGCATGGATCGGATAGCTCGGATTGGGACACAGGATGACATCGCCCGGTGCTGTGATCGCCTGCGCCACATTCGCAAAACCCTCTTTCGAGCCCAGCGTGGCGACGATCTGAGTCTCCGGATTGAGTTTGACGCCAAAACGCCGGCCATAATAGGCCGCCTGCGCCTTGCGCAAGCCGGTGATTCCACGCGAGGCCGAGTAGCGGTCGGTGCGCGGCTTGCCCAGGGTTTCCTTGAGCTTTTCGATGACATGGGGCGGCGTCGGCAGGTCGGGATTGCCCATGCCGAGATCGATGATATCGGCCCCGGCATTTCGTGCAGCCGCCTTGGCCCGGTTGACCTGCTCGAACACGTAAGGCGGCAGACGGCGGATACGATAAAATTCTTCCATCGGTCTCATAGCTCCGGAGCCGGGTCGCGGCAGGGATCGCCACATGGCTTGCAGCACAGCGGAACTCAATTCCGCGTAGAAAGCCCGCTCAATCAATGATTTAGAGCCAAATCCGCGCCAAACCGTTGAATCGGGATTGTTTTAGCACGCAGACCCGGCTGCGCCAGCCGTAATAGCGCGCCCTGGTTCACTTTGCGGCGGAGTTTTTGGCGGCGGCGGAGGCCTGCCGGTCCCGGGCGGCGGCCAATTCGCGCAGGGTCTGCGCCTGCTCTGCCGGAGCCATCGTGGCCTCGTCGCGATTGGGAGGCAGGTCATGAACCGGAAGGTAGGCGCCGGCCTCCTTCGGCCGCGCCGGGGCATCGGCCGGCGTACCGATCAACGGCATATCCGCGATCGATGTCGCGCAGCCGCCGAGCGCCAGCGCCGAAAGCAAGAGCGCGGCCGTAAAAGCCCTGGTGTGCCGATCGATCGCCATTCCTAGGAAAATCCCGCATCCCCTGCGTCGCTGGTATGAGCCTTGCAACGCCAATACGTCTAATTCTTCTGATCCGGCCCCATCGTGCAAACCATTGTCACCCGAAACGATTAAAGCCGAAACAACAAAGCGGAGCGTTAGGGCCTCAATATGTCGGAACCAAGAAGCTTTATCGCAGTGCAGCAGGTGCAATGCGGAAGATTAGCGCAAAGTCGCCCGCGCCGATCCGCGCGGTGACGAACTGGATTTGAACCTATAATGTCCGCTCATGAGTGAAGTAACCACCGAAACCCAGGCCGCGAAAAAATTCGATCCCGAAGCTTTCGCGATGAACCTTGCGAAGGCGATGGAAAGCAGCGGCCAGGCGCTTGCGGCCTATCTGAAGCCGCGCGAGAACGGCGAAGCCAAGGACAAGCCGCCCAACGAAATCGGCGAGGTGGTCAAGACTTTCTCGGCGGTGGCGGAATACTGGCTGTCGGACAACGAGCGATCGGCGGAGCTGCAGGCCAAGATCGCCAAGGCCTATCTCGATCTCTGGGGCTCGTCGGCGCGCCGGCTTGCCGGCGAAGCGGCGCAGCCGGCGATCGAACCCTCGCCACGCGACAAGCGCTTCAAGGACCCGGAGTGGAAATCGAACCAGTTTTTCGATTTCGTGATGCAGCTCTATCTGCTCACCACGCAGTGGGCCCATGATCTGGTGCGCAATGCCGACGGGCTCGATCCGCACACCCGCAAGAAAGCCGAGTTCTACGTCCAGCAGATCAGCAATGCGCTGGCGCCGTCGAATTTCGTTCTTACCAATCCGGAAGTGCTGCGCGAGACGCTGGCCTCCAGCGGAGACAACCTCGTTCGCGGCATGAAGATGCTGGCGGAGGATATCGAGGCCGGCCGCGGCACGCTGCGGATCCGGCAGTCCGACCCCTCCAATCTCGTGGTCGGCGTCAACATGGCGACGACGCCGGGCAAGGTGATCTTCCAGAACGAATTGATGCAGCTGATCCAGTACACGCCGTCAACGGAAACCGTGCTGCGTACGCCGCTTCTGATCGTGCCGCCATGGATCAACAAGTTCTACATTCTCGATCTCAAGCCGGAGAAATCCTACATCAAGTGGTGCGTCGATCAGGGCATCACCGTGTTCGTGATCTCGTGGGTCAACCCGGACAAGAAGCTCGGCAGCAAGACCTTCGAAGACTACATGAAGCAAGGCCCGCTCGCGGCGATGGACGTCATCGAAAAGGTGACCGGCGAGATGAAGGTTCACACCGCCGGCTATTGCGTCGGCGGCACCCTGCTTGCGTCGACGCTGGCATGGCTGGCGGAAAAGCGCCGGGTGCGCGTGACATCCGCCACCTTCTTTGCCGCCCAGGTCGACTTCACTCATGCCGGCGACCTGTTGGTGTTCGTCGATGAAGACCAGATCTCGGCGCTGGAGCGCGACATGCAGTCGGCCGGCGTGCTCGAAGGCAGCAAGATGGCGATGGCCTTCAACATGCTGCGCTCCAACGACCTGATCTGGTCCTACGTCATCAGCAACTACCTGAAGGGGCAGCCGCCCTCCTCGTTCGACCTGCTGCACTGGAATTCCGACGCGACGCGGATGCCGGCGGCCAACCATTCCTATTATTTGCGCAACTGCTATCTGGAGAACCGGCTGTCCACCGGCAGCATGGTGCTGGACAACACGCTGCTCGACCTGTCGAAGGTGAAGGTGCCGGTCTACAATCTGGCGACCCGCGAGGATCACATCGCGCCGGCCGAGTCGGTGCTTTACGGCTCGCAGTTCTTCGGCGGGCCGGTGAAATACGTGCTGTCGGGATCGGGCCATATCGCCGGGGTGGTCAATCCGCC
>JAYSPJ010000213.1:0-3716 GCA_043722155.1 Bradyrhizobium sp. | reverse complement strand
GACATCAAAAAGTCCCGCGCCCGGCCGCCTCATGCCGTTCGAGAACGCCTGCGCCAGATTATCAATCAGATAACGGGCCGCAGCGTTGTTGTGCATCGCGGTCGCGGGCAGAAGCTTTTTGAAGAGAGCGCTGCGCCTTTGTGGGAGCGCTATGCCGATCACGGCGGCATTCGCTACACCCTGAACACTTCGCACCCTCTGGTGCAGACCCTCTCGGACCGTCTCGACAGCGACGGTGTGAAGCATCTCGGCCTGCTGATGGATTCAGTATCGGCTGCGCTTCCCGTTGAGATGATCTATTCCGATTTTTCCACGCACCCGCGAGATGTTTCTCAAACGCCGGACAACGATGAGGAAATCACGGATCGCCTTCGCGCCCTGAAGAAGGCCTTGTTTGGAGAGCAGAGCGTCGATGCGGGCGTATTTCGGGAGATCGTGAAGTCCACGAGATTGTTTGAGGGCCGGATGGACACGGCAGAAAAATACATCCGAGAGGCGTTCGCATGACGGGTAACAAGGTTGAGGCCGAGAACAATTTAACAAGCTCGCTGATTGCCGGCCTTGGCAACCTGACGGAAGTTCCGACCAGGGAGGACGTCGAATCCAAAGCCCGACAGCTTGCCCAGATATTCGGGTATGATGGTGATCTCCGCAACATCATCGCGCAGGCAATGATATCTGTGGATACCAGAATGGGTGTCGGCGTCTCACTGGTTGATGTTGAGGCCAACCACGACGCGGAATGGGTATACAAGCGCGACGACCTCGAATGGACTTACGGCAGCGCCTACGAAAAGTATCTCAGAGGAGACGGCTGGCCGCCTCAGCTGGTTCAATCGCTCAGCGATGTGGGAACCAGAATTCTCGGACATCTCCAGGACCCGACAAGCGAAGGTTCATGGAATCGGCGCGGCCTAGTGATCGGGCATGTCCAGTCCGGAAAAACCGCCAACTACATGGGCGTCATCGCGAAGGCTGCCGACGCCGGGTATAAATTCATCATCGTGATCGCCGGAATCCACAACAATCTCCGCAAGCAGACCCAGGAGCGCGTCGATGAAGGATTTGTCGGTCGTTCAAGCGATCCTGAAAACAGAATTCCGGTCGGTGTGGGCCTTGAGGCGGGGTATCCTCATCCTGCCACGCTCACGAATATTCATGAGGATTTCAACAAAACCACCGCTGCAAAGAGCGGTTGGAAGATCAACGATTTCAGTAAGCCGATCGTTCTCATCATCAAGAAAAACGTCAAAACTCTCGAAGCTCTGCACAAGTGGCTGAAAGATCTGAATGCACAGGGTGACGGGCGGATTTCCGACGTCCCGATGCTTCTGATCGACGACGAGGCCGACAACGCATCTATCAATACGAACAAGGAAGACCTGAATCCTACCCGGACCAATGCGATGATCCGGCGTATTCTCGGGCTTTTCGCCAAGTCGTGCTACGTTGGCTACACAGCCACACCGTTCGCAAACATCTTCATCAACCCGGAAGCGTATGATGACGAGGTGCGCGACGAGCTGTTCCCTCGCGATTTCATATACTGCCTGGATGCGCCGACCACCTATTTCGGTCCTGAAAAGGTGTTTCTGGACGACGAGTCAAGCGCCACGATCCTCGAAAAGATAGAAGATTGCGAAGACTATCTTCCATTCTCGCACAAGAAGGACGACCCGGTTCCCGAGCTGCCACCCAGCCTGTACCGAGCGCTGGATCAGTTCATTGTTGCTCGCGCCGTCCGCAATCTGCGCGGTCAGACGAACAAACACTGTTCGATGATGATAAATGTGTCGCGCTTCGTCACCACGCAGAAGTCGGTGCGGGACTTCATCAGCATTCGCGAGAAGAGGATCCGTGAGGCGGTAAAAGCCAATTACGCGATGCCGGAAAATGTCTCCTCAACGAACGCCTATATGCAGGCGCTCAAACGTGCATTCGACAAGGATTACGCAAACTGCGGATACACTTGGAGCGAGGTGAAAGCAGCGTTGCGCGGGGTATTTGATAACCTCAGAATCTTTGTCATCAACAGCAAGAGTGACGAAGTTCTCGATTATAGAAAATATCAGGATGAAGGCGTTGGCCTGACTGCCATTGCGATCGGGGGGCTGAGCCTGTCGCGGGGCCTGACCATCGAAGGCCTGATCATCAGCTACATGTATCGAAACACCAAGATGTACGACACGCTGATGCAGATGGGGCGGTGGTTCGGCTACCGACCCGACTTCGAGGATGTCTGCCGCGTTCATCTCCCGCAGGATTCAATCAACTGGTATTCGCATATCGCCAATGCCGCTGAGGAGCTTGCGCAGCAGGTCAAGAGAATGCGCCGCGACGGCATGAGCCCGAAGCAGTTCGGCCTCTATGTCAGGGCCCATCCTGACAGTCTTCTGATCACAGCGGCGAATAAGATGAGGACCGGTCAGAAAATTGTGGTCCGGCAGAATTTCAGCGGCAGGCTTCTTGAAAGCTATATCGTCCCCACCGACAGGGATATCAGCGTTCAAAATGAAAGGTTGATCCGCTCCTTTTGGTCCGATGATTTCGGCGGCGTCAAACAGGAGCCGACGAAAAAGGGCTGGATATACCGGGACGTACCGGTTGAAACCGTTGAGGATTTTCTGACCAGGTTCAGGGCGCACGATCTGTACAGCGATCGGAAAGCCGATATCGTCACCTACCTGCGGACACTTGCGGAGGCCCATCCGGTTGCCGATGTGCTGCTGATCTCCACCGGAAAAGGCACCGAAGCCCTGGCACCTTTCGAACTCGGCACGCAGGAACGCGTCGTCGGGACACTGCTGGGCGGTGGTGCGTGGCAGCTTAACAAAAACAGGGTGGCGTCACGCGGGGATGAGCAGCTCGGGCTGAGTGACACCCAGATTGCGAAAGCCGGCCTGCTCGCGAGCGAAGACGAAAAAAGCAAGAGCAAAAAACCGTCCGACACCCACTTCCGGGAGATGCGCAACAAGCCGCTCCTTATGATTCACAGTCTTCAGCCGCATGGCAATGATGCTGTCACAGGTCCGATACCCGCGTTCGGCGTGAGCTTCCCGCCCGGCCACTATGAAACCGAAATCGAAGTCGTCGCCAACCGTGTCTGGATGGACCGTATGCACGGCAGCTTTGATGACGATCCCGACGATGAGGACGACTATGACGAGTAGACCAGTCCCCTGGGATGAAATTCTAAATCCGGATTCGAACGCTGACTATCGCGTGAGACTTGTCGCGGGCACTGAAAATGTCCCGGCTTTCTGGGGGAAGGACGGTGAAGGGCATTGCCTCCTGATTATAGAGCTTGCGGGCGACCACACCTTCCAGTTTCGCAGAGACCGCGTTTCCGTGCGCGGGATCGACGTTGACCTCAAGAGAGCAGACCGGGCCGATACCCAGAATCTCGTCCTGACGCTTGAAAAGCATGGGGACCGCGACCTGTTCTTCGGTCTGTGTCAGACGCTGGTCGCAAGTCTTGCTCCTGTGACCGATGCGGCGGCCGCCCTTGGCATTGCCCTTATGCACATCAAACGGTGGAAGGCTTTTCTCGCCGGGCGCGATGCAAGAATTCTTACCCCGAACGAGGTGCGAGGGCTCTTTGCCGAACTTCAGTTTCTGCGCGAACTCTACGGGCAGCATCTGTCCCATGATCGCGCCGTCGATTCCTGGCTGGGGCCGGATCGCTCCCAGCAGGATTTCATTTTCGAGAATACGGC
>JAYSPJ010000212.1:0-2346 GCA_043722155.1 Bradyrhizobium sp. | reverse complement strand
TGCCACCTCCGGCAGCCAGAGCTGGCCGTCGAGCATCGCTTTCGCGATCTTCTTGGCGCGGTCCCACATGTCGGGCTCGCGCACCACGTCGGGGTTGTTGTCGCAGGCGAAGGTGAACTGGCACGCCATATGACGGTGCTTGTTCTGGTAGACCACGCCGCACACCGTATCCGGATATTTGCCGGAGAAGGCGCGGTTCAGCACCACCTGCGCCACCGCGATCTGGCCGCGCACGGCTTCGCCGCGCGCCTCGAAATAGATCACTTCGGTGAGGCATTTTTCCGATTTGGCGCGTGACTTCTCGTCGACGAGGCCAAGGCGCTCGGCCGGCGTCCTGGCGCGCTGGTTGTCGGCATTGACTTCGCCCTTGGCAGCCACGCTCTCGCCGCTCTCGATCACCCTGGACGGCTCATCGGCCGGCGTCGGCAGCGATGCCATCACCTTGAGGTCCGGATCGGGCAGCGCGCCCGGCAGCACGATCACCGGTTCCTCGCCGGGCTGCCAGCGCTCCATGCTCTCGGCCGAGCCGAGCGACGAGCTTCCGAAGAACAGGCTGGAGGTCTTGAACGAGAAAAGGTCGCGCGCCGGCACCGGCGCGACCGCGGCTACGACGCCGGACAAGCCTTTCAACTTGTCGAGCGGCTGGGCCTCGAGCGACATGGACACATCATAATGCGCCAGCGGCGGCGCGCTCAGCGCTTCCGCCAGTTCCGGATCGAGTTTTGCCGGCTCGGCGTCGGCAGTCTTGGCGCCTTTCACGGACGCGTTGGAGGTCGATGGATCTTCGGGGGCGGGAGCGGCGGCGTCATTGGGCGCCGGTGCCGCGGGCTCGGGCGTGACCGTGACAAGGCGGTCGCCCTTCAGGGTACGGTCGACCCGGGGGAAATCGGACACGTGATAGCGCGGCGGCGCCTGCACGATCGGATTGCGCGTCACCGAACCCGTGATGTCGATGCCCTGGTTGTCGAGACGGGCCAGCCGATAGCTCACGGTCTGCGGCGAAGCGGTTCCGATCGGACGGCCGAAACTGTAGGTGGCGAGCTGGATGTTGCTGGCGGCGGAGTAGACGCGCTTCTGCCAGCGTTCGGCGACACCGGGCTGCCTGGCCAGCAGCGATGCGATATCCTGGTATCCAAGCTCCGTCGGGATCAATGCGAAGATGCAAAGTCCCAGGCCGAAGGGCGCGAAACGCGCGCCCTTCGGCCGGTTACGCATTACTGACATCGATACGCTCACGCAACGCTACACACACAATCGAACTTCAGTACATCCGTAAAATTCGATCTTTTCTGGTGGTATCCAATTTAGGTTGCGAGGGGGTTAATCGGCGTGGCGCGCGCGATACACGCAAGGAAACGCTGCGGTTCACGGAACGGCAGTGAAAACCCTGGTAAACAAGCGCTCGACTGAAGTGGTAAACATCGCGTCAACGAAGATGATGAAGAAATTCGTCGCGGCGTGTGTCACTTTTGTCCCCGCGCCACTACGGGGCGCGGCGGTTCCATGGTCTGCGGCCGGACCTGATCCCCGGCGTTGACAAACGTCTACGCCTGGCTGGCGACGGCCTTGCCGAGCGCGGCCTGCGCCGCGGCCAGCCGCGCGATCGGCACGCGGTAGGGCGAGCACGACACATAGTCCAGCCCGATCTCGTGGCAGAATGCGACCGAAGCCGGATCGCCGCCGTGTTCGCCGCAGATCCCGACCTTGAGATTGGGGCGGGTCTTGCGCCCGCGCGCCACGCCGATCTTGACCAGTTCGCCGACGCCGTCGCGATCGACCGAGATGAACGGATCGATCTCGAGGATTCCCTTTGCGACATAGGTGCCGAGGAAACTCGCGGCATCGTCGCGGCTGATGCCGTAGGTCGTCTGGGTCAGATCGTTGGTGCCGAACGAAAAGAACTCCGCGGTCTTGGCGATGTCGCCGGCCATCAGGCACGCGCGCGGCAATTCGATCATGGTGCCGACCTGATAGGCGAGCTTCTTGCCCATCTCCTTCATCACCGACTGCGCGGTGGCGTCGATCCGCGCCTTGATCAGGTCGAATTCGGTCTTGGTCGCGATCAGCGGCACCATGACCTCGAGGCCGACCGCCTTGCCGGTGCGTTTTTCCGCCTCGACCGCGGCCTCGAAGATCGCGCGCGCCTGCATCTCGGCGATTTCGGGATAGGCGATGGCGAGGCGGCAACCGCGGAAGCCGAGCATCGGATTGAACTCGGCGAGATCGCGGGCGCGATCGGCCAGCCGCCGCGGATCGGTATTCATCGCGCGCGCGACTTCCTCGATCTCGGCCTGGGTGTGCGGCAGGAATTCATGCAGCGGCGGATCGAGCAGCCGGATCGTCACC
>JAYSPJ010000211.1:0-3141 GCA_043722155.1 Bradyrhizobium sp. | reverse complement strand
GTTCTCAACGGGGGACGCGACTTAAAGCAACGACGGATCGGGCTTTTTTGGTCTCTGCCGGCTTTCCACCAGCCGGCGCGAATACCGAAGAGGCTTGTCCTTCATTGCCAGGTGTGCGGGCGGGATCCTTCCCAACCAATCCACGGCAGCACAGTTCGGTCTGAGTTTTTGGCCGCGTCGCGCCTCCATCGCGCAACGTGGCCGGAGCGCTCACATCCGAGATCATTTTTTGAACGTGTCTCCGTCGCTGGGGCCGTTTGGGAGGGTGCTACTATGACTGAACGTATCCAGGAATTCCTGCGCAACCGCCGGAACGAGGGCCAGGACGTCGAGCCGTGTCTCGTCGTCGACCTCGAAGTCGTGCGCGACAACTACCAGACCTTCTCCAAGGCGCTGCCGGACAGCCGCGTGTTCTATGCCGTCAAGGCCAACCCGGCGCCGGAAGTGCTGTCGCTGCTGGCCTCGATGGGCTCGTGCTTCGACTGTGCCTCGGTGCAGGAGATCCAGATGGCGCTGGACGCGGGTGCGACCCCGGAGCGCGTCTCCTATGGCAATACGATCAAGAAGGAGCGCGACATCGCGCGCGCCTTCGCGCTCGGCATTCGCCTGTTCTCGGTCGACTGCACCGCCGAGGTCGAAAAGATCGCCCGCGCCGCCCCCGGCTCGAAGGTGTTCTGCCGCATCCTCTATGACTGCGCCGGCGCCGAATGGCCGCTGTCGCGCAAGTTCGGCTGCGATCCGGAGATGGCGGTCGACGTGCTCGACCTCGCCAAGCGTCTTGGCCTGGAGCCCTATGGCATCTCGTTCCATGTCGGCTCGCAGCAGCGCAAGGTGAAGGCGTGGGACCGCGCGCTGGCGATGGCCTCGACGGTGTTCCGCGACTGCGCGGAGCGCGGCATCAACCTGTCCATGGTCAACATGGGCGGCGGATTTCCGACCAAGTACCTCAAGGACGTGCCGCCGGTGGTGCAGTACGGCCGGTCGATCTTCCGTGCGCTGCGCAAGCACTTCGGCAACCAGATCCCGGAGACCATCATCGAACCGGGCCGCGGCATGGTCGGCAATGCCGGCATCATCGAGACCGAAGTCGTTCTGATCTCCAAGAAGAGCGACGAGGACGAGGTGCGCTGGGTGTATCTCGACATCGGCAAGTTCGGCGGTCTGGCCGAGACGATGGACGAGTCGATCCGCTACGCCATCCGCACGCCGCATGACGGCGCGGAAATGACGCCGTGCGTGCTCGCGGGCCCGACCTGCGATTCCGCCGACGTGATGTACGAGAAGCTGCCGTACCCGCTTCCGGTGACGCTCGAGATCGGCGACAAGCTGCTGATCGAAGGCACCGGCGCGTATACGTCGACCTACTCGTCGGTGGCGTTCAACGGCTTCCCGCCGCTGCGGACCTACCACATCTGAGGCCTCGCTTGAGGCTCTGACCATCGGGAGCCGGTGCGCCGGCTCCCCCCCCTTGATCTGCCGATTTGCCGACAACGCTCCGCGGACTCCTGTCCGCAGGACGCGGGGACTGACGTGCCATGACTGCCTTGCGGAAGACCTCTGTTGCCCTCATTGCCGATGCCGCTCCGTTCGTGATCCGTACGGAGCGAGCCTCGGACGTCGTCGCGCGTGAAGCGCTGCTGGATGCCTGCTTTGGCGGAAACCGCCATACGCGCACCTGCCAGCGCCTGCGCGACGGGCGCGCGCCCGCCGAAGGCCTTGCCCTCTCGGTCGTGCGCCAGGGGAGGCAACACCGGCTGGTCGGAACCGTGCGGTTGTGGCACGTCAGCGCCGGCGGCGTCCCCGCGCTGGTGCTCGGCCCGCTGGCGGTCGACGCGTCCTGCCGCGAACTCGGCATCGGCGCCAAGCTGATGACCCACGCGCTGGCGGCGGCGAAGGCGCGCGGCCATGGCGCGGTGATCCTGCTCGGCGACGCGCCGTATTATGCCCGCTTCGGATTTTCAGCCCTCAAGACCGGCGAACTGTCGCTGCCTGGCCCGTTCGAACGCGACCGGCTGCTTGGTATCGAATTGCGCGAGGGCGCTTTGGACGGCGCCTGGGGGATGATCGCGGCGACCGGTGGCCGGGTGTCGAAAACCAGGACCAGTCGCGCCAGGAGAATGCCGCAACTGATGCCGCGCCTGGCCTGACCGCGATGTCGGAAACTCAGCCCGCGCCGGGCGACGTCGCCAATCCGCGCGCCCGAACCATCGCCACCATCCTGATGATCTTGCTGGTCTTCATGATCGTCCGGGACGTATTTGCCCGCCGGCGGGACCGGCCGGCTGACCGTTCCCGGCGTGACATGTCGCTCGTCGTGCGATAGCGAGTGCCGTGCCGCCTGCGCATAGCCCGAGCAAAGCCCTTCAATCGAGGTTCCGATGCCCCGCCGCCTGATTTCCACCGGCTCGCCGTTTGAGAAGACCGCCGGCTACAGCCGCGCCGTGATCGACGGCGATTTCGCCTTCGTCGCCGGCACCACCGGCTACGATTACACCACCATGACCATGCCGGCCGATGTCACCAGCCAGGCGCGAAACTGCTTCAAGACCATCGAGGCTGCCTTGAAAGAGGGCGGTTTCGCGATGGCCGACATCGTTCGCGCGACCTACTACATCACCGACCCCAGGGATGCGGATGCCCACTTCGCCGTCTGCGGCGAAGTTCTCGGCGATATCCGCCCGGCCGCGACGCTTCTGGTGGTCGCCGGGCTCTACAAGCCCGAGATGAAGGTCGAGATCGAAGTCACAGCGAAGCGGCGCACCTGAATCCCTCTTTCGCGCGCATCGCGCATCCATTTCCCGGAGACCAACCCATGAGCCCATCCTCGCCCATCCACGCGAAAATTTCCGGCCCCATTGTCATGATCGGCTTCGGCTCGATCGGCAAAGGCACGCTGCCGCTGATCGAACGCCATTTCGAATATGACAAGTCGCGTTTCGTCATCATCGATCCGCATGAGGACGGCGAACTCGCCAGGCAGCATGGCGTGCGCTTCATCAAGCAGGGCATCACCCGCGACAACTACCGCGAGGTGCTGGTGCCGCTGCTGACCGCCGGCGGCGGCCAGGGCTTTTGCGTCAACCTGTCAGTGGACACCGGATCCGTCGACATCATGACCATGTGCCGCGAGATCGGCGCGCT
>JAYSPJ010000210.1:0-5208 GCA_043722155.1 Bradyrhizobium sp. | reverse complement strand
TGACAGCGTGCCCGCGGTGCTGGCCATCACGACCGATCCCTACATAGTCTATACTTCGAACATCTTTGCGATCCTGGGTCTGCGCGCGCTGTACTTCGCGATCGCCGCCAGCGTGCACCGATTCCACTATCTGAAATACGCGCTGGCGCTGGTGCTCGTTTTCATCGGCACGAAGATCTTCTTGAACCTGACATACGGGAAAATCGATCCGGCGATATCACTTGGCGTTACCTTCGGCCTGTTGGCGGGTGGCGTCCTGTTGTCGCTCTGGAAAACGCGCTCTGCCCGTACCAATGCGCCAAGCCGCGCCGAATCGGTCAGTATCGTGCCCCAACCCGAATACACCGACCGATAAGCCATGAGCGCTAGTCGCATCTGCAACGCCATTGACGTCGGCGCCATGTGCGCAATCGAGAAGGACAAAGAAAACTACCACGACGCTAACCGGAAAATCACAAACCAGCTTAGACCAGATCCACTTCGCCACACGCGAGCGGGAAATACCCCGGCGCACATCGGAATCGTACTCTGCCCAAGCGCGACCATGATTCCAAGGAACACAATCACGCCAAGGACACCTCCGAATAGGCTGCGATGAAGCTATCGTGATGGGCATCGCCGACCATAGATATCGCCCGCCCCGCGGCTCAATGAGTTCACGGCCTAGCCCGCCGACTACTGATTGGCGCAGGCGCGCGAATAGGCGGCGCGCTCGCTGGGGCCAAGCCCCGCGGCGGCGGCATCGTCGAGACATCTGGCGATCCGGCCGCTGAACGAGCCGCGCTGCAAACCCTGAACGCGCGGCGGCGACGGCGGGGCGTCCATCTGCGGGATCGCCGGCACTTCGATCTTCGGCGGCGGCGGCGGTGACGGCAGCGGCGGATTGAATTGCGAACCGCCCGGCGGAATGAATGGCTGCGCGGAAGCCGCAGCCACGGCCATCAGCCCCCACACGACCGCGCCAATCAGGATCGATGATTTCTTCATCGAGCGTATGTCGTACTCCGCCGGAGAGTCCGCAAGAAAGTCGCGAGCCAAATTATTCTTCAGGCGCGTTTTCGATCGGATCGAAGCGGTCGGCTTCGAGGCCCAGCAGGTTCCACGACTGCAGCATGTGCGGCGGCAGCGGGGCCGTGACGTCGATGGTGCCGCCGCGCGGATGCGGAATCACGATCCGGCGCGCCAGCAGATGCAGCCGCTTCTGCAGGCCGCCCGGCAGCTCCCAGTTCTCCTTGTTGAAGTATTTGGGGTCGCCGATGATGGCGTGGCCGATATGCGCCATGTGCGCGCGCAACTGGTGGGTCCGTCCGGTGACCGGCTTCAGCGACACCCAGGCGAGTTTTTGCGCCGAAGTCTCCACCACGGCATAGTAGGTGACGGCATGACTGGCGCCCTCGTCGCCATGTTTGGCGATCACCATGATGGTGTCGTCCTCGCTCTCTTCCTTGGCGAGGTAGGTCGAGATGCGGCCCTGCTTCGGCTTCGGCACGCCCGCCACCAGCGCCCAGTAGACCTTGCGCGCGGAGCGATGGCGGAACGATCCGGTCAGCGCGGTCGCGGCAAATCGCGTCTTGGCGATCAGCAGGCAGCCCGCGGTTTCCTTGTCGAGCCGGTGCACCAGCCGCGGCTTCTGCCCCTTGGCGTCGCGCATCACTTCCAGCATGTCGTCGACATTGCGCGTGATGCCGGAGCCGCCCTGCACCGCCAGCCCCGCCGGCTTGTTCAGCACCATGACGTCGGCGTCCTCGAACAGGATCATGTCCTTCAGCGCCTGCAGCGTCTTGTTCGCGGCTTCCGTGAGTTCGCCCACCGCCTTCGGCGTATCAAGCTTCAGCGGCGGAATCCGAATGTTCTGCCCTTCCTCGATCCGGTCCTTCGAGTCGGCGCGCTTGCCGTTGACGCGCAACTCGCCTTTGCGGACGATGCGCTGGATGTGGGAGAACGACAGCCCGGGAAAGCGCGCTTCCAGAAAGCGGTCGACGCGCATGTTGTTCTCATCCGCCGTCACCACCACGGTCTGGACTTTTGTCGGCAATGGCGGCGGCTCGGGAGCGATCTTCTCCGGCTCGGGAATGAACGGCGGCGGTTTGGGGGCGCGGGAAGCCGAGGCGGCAAAACGCGCCGGCGGTTTGCCGCCTGGACGATGCGACAGCGGCCGCTCGGCTGCCGAGCCGCGGTACGGACGCGCGCCCTTCGGGCGATCGCCCCGGGGCGTCAGTGGTTTCTTGACGCGACGGCTCATGATGTTTTTCCAAGCTTGCGCGACATTTCGCGCCATTCTTCGGCTAGATCTTTATCGGGATGGATGGGAGTGCGGGGCATGACGGAGTGCGCCTGAGCGACGAGGTGCTGGATTTGCGAAGAGGCGGAAGCAAGCCGCTTCCATATTTCTCGTTACGTCAGTTCAACGCGCAACGTCCGCCCGACAGCGTTCGCAGCCCGACGCAAGGTATCAAGCGTCACGGAAGGCGTTGAAGGATCAAGAAGCCGATCAAGCTGGCGGCGGCTGGTCTTCATGCGCTCCGCCATTGCAGTCTTGGTGATACCCTTAGCCTTCATCGCTTCTGCCAGTTGTGCCGCGATGATTTCCTTGATGGCCCGATCCTCACACGTTCCAAGCATTTCTTGTTGAGCAAGGAATTCATCGAACGTCTCATCGCTCACGCGTGCTTTCCCGTTCTTCACCTTCATGTCACTTCTCGTTTGCGTTTCATGGCGAGGTCGACGTCCTGCGGCGGGGTCTTTTGCGTCTTCTTGATGAAGCCATGCAAGAGAATCATGTGGCCTTCGCCCATGCAGAAGATCACCCGCCCAATCCGGTTGTTATCGAGGTCGCTCCGTACCTCCCCACAAACCGTGCCCAAGCGGAGCGCAATGTGGACGTCCGATCGGCCAGCCGAATTCAACTTTCTGGATGTCCTTGCCTACCGTATGGCGATCGTCGGGAGACAGCTCCAATATCCATTCGCGGACAGGATTGCGGCCCGTTTGGCCGACATAGAACCGTGCGGGCAGCTTTTTTGTGCGGTCAATCGGTCAATCATCCGCGAACCATGTGTGCCATTTCTGGCACATTGTTGCAAGGGCTTTTCACACCGGTTGCAGTACGTCAGGCCTATTCCGGCGTCCGCTCCTTCTTCAATTTCGCCCAGTAATCCAGCCGCTTCCTGATCTCGCGCTCGAAGCCGCGATCGGGCGGGTCGTAAAACGTCTGGTGACCCAACGCGTCCGGGAAGTACTCCTGTCCGGAAAACGCTTCCGGCGTGTCGTGGTCGTATTGGTAGCCGCCGCCATAGCCTTCCGACTTCATCAGTTTGGTCGGCGAATTCAGGATATGTTTTGGCGGCAGCAGCGAACCGCCCTCCTTCGCCACCCGCATCGCGGCCCCAAACGCCTTGTAGGCGGCGTTCGATTTCGGCGCGGTGGCGAGATAGATCACGGCCTGTGCGATCGCGAGTTCGCCCTCGGGAGAACCAAGGAAGTCATAGGCATCCTTGGCGGCGTTGCAGATCGCCAGCGCCTGCGGATCGGCCAGACCAATGTCCTCCACTGCCATGCGCACCACGCGGCGGGCCAGAAACAGCGGGTCTTCGCCGGCATCCATCATGCGGCAGAGATAATACAGCGCCGCATCGGGATCGGAGCCGCGCACCGATTTATGCAGCGCCGAGATCAGGTTGTAATGGCCGTCGGCCGACTTGTCGTAGATCGGGGCGCGGCGCTGCAGGATGTCCTGCAGTTGCTCGGCGTTGAAGGTCTCGTTCGCGCGGGCGGCGCGCCAGACCTCTTCGGCCAATGTCAGCGCGGCGCGGCCGTCACCATCGGCCATCCGCACCAGCACCGCGCGCGCCTCCGCATCGAGCGGCAGCGTCCTGCCCTCGATCTTCTCGGCATGGGCGAACAGTCTTTCGATCGCCGCGGCATCGAGCGAATGAAACACCAGCACGCGCGCCCGCGACAGCAAAGCGGCGTTGAGTTCGAACGAGGGATTTTCGGTGGTGGCGCCGACCAGCACCACGGTGCCGTCTTCCATCACGGGCAGAAACGAATCCTGCTGCGCGCGATTGAAGCGGTGCACCTCGTCGACGAACAACAGCGTGCCCTTGCCCATCTCGCGCCGGCCGCGGGCCGCGTCGAATACCTTCTTCAGATCGGCGACACCGGAAAATACCGCGGAAATCTGCTCGAAGTGCAGTTCGGTCGCATCCGCCAGCAGCCGCGCCACGGTGGTCTTGCCGGTGCCGGGCGGGCCCCAGAAGATCAGCGAGCCCAGCGTGCGCGTCGCCAGCATCCGGGTCAGGGCGCCGTCGGGCCCGAGGATATGATCCTGTCCGACCACATCCGACAGCGCACGCGGGCGCAGCCGGTCGGGCAGCGGACGCGGCGCATCCTGCTCCATCCCTGCGGCAGCGAACAGGTTGGTACTTTCGCGTGGGCGCTTCGGGCTCATCCGCCGAGCGTAACGTTGATCTGCTGCCCGCCCCGCACCACCACGATGCGCCAGATCCGCGCGGTCTCGCGCGTCGCCTTTTCGAGATCGGTGGTCTTGGCGATCTTCTGGTTGTTGACGGCCAGGATGATGTCGCCCTTCTGGAAACCGACGCTGGCGGCGGTCGCGCCATCGGCGAGCTCCGTCACCACCACGCCCTTGGTGTCCGCATCGATACGCAACTCGTCAGCCACCGCGGGCGAGATATTCGCAACCCTGGCGCCCTGGAACGGCGAGCGCGAGGTCAGAACGATCTCGTCGCGGCCGGTGTCGGGGGCGGTTTCGAGCGGCACCGTCAGCTTCACGACCTTGCCGGCGCGCTGCACGTCGATCTGCGCGCTGCCGCCAAGCGGACGGGTTGCGAAGCGATAGTCAAAGCCGTTGGGATCATCGACGGTCTGGCCGTCGATCGCGACCACCAGATCGGACAATTTCAACCCTGCCCGCGCCGCCGGGCTGCCCGCCGTGACATTGGCGACCAGCGCGCCGGAGGGAATGCGAAGCCCCAGCGTCTCGGCGATCTCCGGCGTCACCGCCTGCAACCGGGCGCCGAGCCACGGCCGCTTGACCGCCTTGCCGCCGCTCTTGGCGGAGGCGACCACGACGCGCACCATATTGGCGGGGATCGCAAAGCCGATGCCCTGCGAGCCGCCGGAACGCGAGAAGATCGCGGTGTTGACGCCGGCAAGCTTGCCGGTCATGTCGACCAGCGCGCCGCC
>JAYSPJ010000209.1:0-2719 GCA_043722155.1 Bradyrhizobium sp. | reverse complement strand
GTGGCCCGCTGACCATGGCCCACCTCGCCGCAGCAGCCACGCGCGAGTACCACAAGCTCGAAAAGCCGCTGAGCGGGCGGGAATTGGGGAGGGGACGGTAGGTGACGCATTTCCGCTGGCGCACGCCAACATGCCGCTCTTGACACGGGACCAGGCTTCAGAATTCCTCTGAGATTGCGTGCGGAACTCCACTACTCGGAAATCAATACTGCGATTTTCGGCTCTTCAGGAACATCGGACCTGAGCGGCGGCAGAAACCCGACAGGTGTCGTCGCCATAGGTCAGAGCGAGTGAGTAATCAGCGTCGCGCTTCAGATCGTAGAACTCGTGCAACGGAATGCTGATCACAAGGTCGGCACCGGACTCGAGTTCCACTGGCAATCCGACTTCATGATCGACAAGCGTGGCGATGTCTGCACGCTCAGCGACGATTCCATCTTTCGCATGCAAAGTCATTTCAAGGAAATGAAAGGAGCGGAGGACAGCGATCCGATAGGCTTCGCGGGAAAACGCCCAACCTTGTAAGGGCCAGTCGTCGCCCGGATTGTGAATGCGCGCTGCCGCGTAACTGTCGTTGACTATCCGAAGTTCTGCCCAAATGCCGTTTTCGCAGCAGATATCCACCGCAGCCTTCATCACGAAGGATTCGTGACATCCATACCGGACGTGGAGCAGTCCGCATTGGAGACCGGATTCGAACGGGACATCGGCCCTCCCGCCGGGGTCCGGTGGAAGGCTGCACCCTTGGCAAAGCCCTGCGAGCGATAGGATCTCGCGGCGGCAGTGGGCGTGTTGCCCATTGCGGCCCAAAGTTTGGCAGTGGCGTCAGCCTCGCTGGAGCCAGTGAACACGGTGCTGGCGGCCTTGGCGTCCTCCAACTTCTTGTCCCATTTCCCAATGGCGTCCTCGAACGCCACCTTGTGATCGGCGACGTGATGATCCTCGTGCCGACGATTGGCCTTGTACACCGCATCATCGGACGGATTTCCACGCCTAGTAAATGTCGAATTTCCGGCACCCGCGCAGGCGGCCAATCCGGTTACAGCGCCGGCCTGGGCCTTGGTCACGACCCGCGTCCATGGCCCGGGAGCAAGAACGGTCTCGTCGGCGCTCCCTTCTTGAGCAGGCACGCCAGCGACCTTAACCGCCCAGATGGCTGTCGGGTCCGTGCTGGGCAAAGGGAAGGACGTGATACTTGGAACCTTGATCGCACCATCCGCAGATGCCTCGGTTTCGAGCTTTGTCCCATTCAGCAGATGCCAGGAAATCGGATCGCTGCCTCCGAACGGCGTGTTGGCCGGGTTCACTGTTTCGTGGACCGTCGCCCCGTTCCACGCGACCGAGCGCTGAACCACCTGTTCGGCCGCACCAGCCGCCTCCTCTTCGAATCGCGGCGTTTCACCCCCGTTGTCGGCCGCCGCCTCGTCTTCCTGTTGCATTGCGCCATCGCACCGCCGAATCCGCGATGCGCCCTGCTGGATCGTATGCGTCAACTCGTGCGCCAGCAAATGCCGACCTAGATCGCTACCCGGCGCATACTGTCCTTCGGCGAAGGCGATATGGTGGCCGACGGCATAGGCTCGTGCGCCGATGCCGCGTGCCGACCTGGCAGCGCGATTGTCGGCATGAATACGCACTCGCGAGAAATCCCGAACGAAGCGCGGCTCGAAAAAGGCACGGGCGCTAGCGTCAAGCGGCGCCCCGGGCGAGTTCAGCACTTCAGAAACGGCTGCGGGAGCTTCCGCACCCGAAAATTCGCTAGCACCACTCCGCTTGGCGCGAATTTTTCCGCTTGGCTCCTCTTCCTTGCAAGCATCGCATTTGCGCTGAATCGCTTCATCGGCGGAGGTAAGCGGGGTTGACATACGCATCACGCGATCGGCCATGCGGTCAGCTTCATGTTCGAGCGGATCATCGACCGATCCGACAACAAGCTTTGTTTGGATCGCGGCCGACGGTGTTGCAGCAACGGGAACACGCGGCAAAAGGTTGCTGACCTGACAAGGCGAAGCGCTAGGACTCTTGTTCAATACCCATGCGACACTGGGTTTGGCCGGTTCAAGTGCAGCGTTTTCCTGCGAAGCACCTCGTTCATGGCTGAAATCACTTACAGTGCGAGGCTGACCAATGCTGGCTCGTCCCGAAACCGGAAGTGCCGACTTTCCACTGATATCGGACGCAGCCTGTACTGATGGCTGCGCGACTCGCGAAGCAAGCATCTCCGCCCCCTTTAGCCGTGACATAAGACGAAAATCTAGATGAAAGAAGTCTACAAGTCCAGCCGCAAAAAGGAAAATCACTGTTTTGGAAGGTTAATAGAACAATCATTCCTGATGGGAGACTCAAACGTATTGTGTCGATGGAGAGCCTGTTGGTCCGAGTTGCCGGTGCCAATCGAATCGACGTACCGTGCAAAGTCTGACGTGGATGGGCTTTTGCTCAGATTGGAGAAGGGCTAAGCGTCCTCGTATGGCATGGCGTGCAGGATGACGCGTTTGGCCGCCTCGGCTGTCGACACAACGGCAAGGGCCGGTACGTCTGATTACCGCCATTGGGCAGAGCCCGTGGCAGTTGCACGATCCGACCCTACTCAAACCCCAACCCCAACCACCAACTGGCGCGCCTTCCTGTCCTCCAGCGGCATCTACCCCAAGCTCTCGGTCAGCAGCCCCGGCGATGCGGACGAGCGCGAGGCGGATGTGGTGGCGGAGCGGGTGAT
>JAYSPJ010000208.1:0-5415 GCA_043722155.1 Bradyrhizobium sp. | reverse complement strand
GGTCGCATCCTGGTCAATGGTCGTGCGCTCGAGGAAACAGACCTCTGGCGACACGACCATACTTATCCTAATGCAGATCTTGTTGATGTCCTCGCGACCGCGGGCGTTCGCAGTGAGAAGGTCACACTTGCCGCCGTCCGCAATGGCGAATTGAAAGTTATTCTGGCCAGGTTGGCCAGTGCAGGCGATGTTGTCTCTATCTGCGACGCGGAGACTGAGCACGACCTGCACCTGATTGCAGAGGCGGGCCTGTATGCGTCGCCAGCGAGCGTCTTTATCGGCAGCGCAGGTCTGGCGCATGCGCTGGCTGGCCTCGACGTCGCCGAGAGCGCTGAGCCGTTGCATATTCCGGCCAGCAAATTCGGTACATTGACCGTCGTCGGCTCGCTCGCCGACGCTTCGAGGTCAGCCGCGCTTCGTTTGAACGCGACCGGGACTGTGGCTCATTTCCCGATCAAGCCGGAAACATTGCGTGATAACAATGCTGACCGCGCAACAATTGCTGCAAACCTCAAGGAGCGCCTCGCCGAAGGCGGCGATGTCCTCGTCGAGATCATGATGAATGGGTTTCCCGACATGTCGCTGGACCCCAGGCTCGTTACGAGCCTGGCCGATACCCTGCAAATTGCGGTACCCGTCATCGGTGCATTTGCCGCGACGGGCGGTGAGACCGCCGCAGCATTCTTGTCTAGGTTCGGTGTCAACGGTATCCGTCTCGCCGAAGAGATCGAGCCCGGCGTGCCGCTCGGGCTGACTATTGGCTCATTGTCGGTCCCGGTCTGCACCAAGGCGGGGGCATTCGGAGACGAATACAGCCTCATCCGCATCAATGAGCGCCTTCGCGCCGTTCGAACAACAGGAAGCTTTATATGACCCGTCCGACGATTGCGATCACCATGGGGGATCCTGCCGGTATCGGGCCCGAAGTGATCATGAAGGCGTTGGCAAACCCGGAAACACGCGCGATCTGCAATGCGCTGGTGATCGGCGACGCCAACCGCTTGCGCAAGGCTGGCAAAATTGTCGGCGAACGGCTCGAAGTCGCCGCGTTGCAGGAAGCCGTCGATGCCGATTTTGATTCCGACATCGTGCAGTGCGTGGACCTGAACCTCGTCCCCGACGACTTGCCGTTCGGCAAGATGTCTGCAACTGCGGGAGAGGCAGCTTATCGCTTTATCGAAAAGGCCGTTCAGGTGGTGCAGTCAGGATCCGCACAGGCCATCTGTACCGCACCGCTTTCCAAGGAGGCGCTGCATGCGGCTGGACACAAATATCCGGGCCACACCGAACTGCTGGCGCATCTCACGGGTACGCCGGAGGTCTCGATGATGCTCGTGTCATCCAGGCTTCGTGTCATTCATGTCACCACCCATATCGGTCTTCTGGATGCAATCGAGAAGATCGAGCC
The DNA here is from genome assembly GCA_043722155.1 of Bradyrhizobium sp. Classification (GTDB taxonomy): domain Bacteria; phylum Pseudomonadota; class Alphaproteobacteria; order Rhizobiales; family Xanthobacteraceae; genus Bradyrhizobium. Next base: position 4,007 of record JAYSPJ010000208.1, on the reverse strand, counting down.
CGGCCTCGTCGAAAGGGTCATCGTCCGTGGCCATGAGGTGCTGGTTCGCGCCGGCCTCAGCAATCCAAGGATCGGCGTTTGCGCCATCAACCCGCATGCCGGAGAAAATGGGCTTTTCGGCCGAGGCGAGGAGGCGACGAAAATCACGCCCGCCATCGAGACCTGTCAACGCCGGGGTTGGGACGTGCGAGGCCCTTTGCCTGCCGATACACTCTTTTTCCTGGCCGGCCGCGGCGATTACGACATGGTCGTTGCGATGTATCATGATCAGGGCCATGGCCCGATCAAGGTACTGGGGCTGGAGGCCGGCGTTAACATCACGGTCGGCTTGCCGGTGATCCGTACTTCGGTCGACCATGGTACGGCCTTCGATATTGCGGGCAAGGGCGTTGCTGACGAGCGCAGTCTGATTGAGGCGTTGCGCCAGGCAGCCGCGCTTGCGCCGAAACGCCTCTGAAAGACCGCTCTTGGCGCAAAGAGGCCGTTCTTCAGAACGGCGAAGTCGTCTAAGGTCCAGGGAGCGACATGACCTCTGAGGCATCGCGAATGGTCTCGATCAGGTCGTCAGGAGGACGTCGACGGCGGGCTTTGTAGCCTTGTCGCTGGTGCGCGTCTTGCTACGTTATATCAAGTGCTCAGCGTGTGGAAATTGATCATAGCCCGTCATTCGCATCGATCGCCCAAAGAGGGGATTTCTCAGTGCTGAGAAGCTCGCGTTTTTCCTGCTCGAGCCGCATCCGAAAATGCCGAACATGTCACTGAGCCGCAAGGAAGCCGATGACTTGCCGCCTACGTTGCCGGACAGCGACGGTGAGATTTTGCAATCGCTGCTTCTACTTACCGTGTAAATGTGCAGGTGATACGGGCGAACGAGGCAGGACGGTTTGCCCGCGTCAGGGTAAATTTTTCTTTTTTTCCTCAGGAACCGGAGCCGCCGGAGAACGTTTGATATAAATCAACGCCGCCGATCCTCCGTGTTGTTGAATGTATAGCTATCTGCAGTTTCAATCGTCCGGAGCGTAGTGAGGTAGCGAAATACAAAATTTCTTGCAGCCCATTCGTGGTGATATGCGATGATCACATTTAACGTTGTCAAAGAGCAGCACGGCTGGGCCATCCGGATGGATGAGCGGATGATTACGCCTTTCTGGTCGAGAGATTTGGCGATCCGGGAGGCGAACTGTTTGGCCCGCGCCATCCGCTGCCATGGCGAGTGCGCGGAAGTAATTGTCGAGGATGCCGTCCCGAGCGAGCCGCTTACGAAAACCACAAACACGAGATCCGCCGCGGCTTGAGGCGCTCCCGAAGGATGGTGGGAGTGTGGGATGCTGGCGGGGCCAGCGGCCAGGCCCACGTTGAAGGGGCCTCAAGACCATGCTTGTCGACATCGACGACTTCGCGGGCCGACGCAGACCGCGTCTCAAGAGTGCGCTGAGCTTGCGGGTTCGGCCATGGCTGGGGGCACGTGGACCGCTTCCGCCGTGGGACGACGGAGCTCCGATCCGGGCCGAACTGTTTAGTGTCGAGCGGCTTGAAGAACACGCGCGCAGCCTTGCCACCGCGCAAGCTGTGATGCCCGACCACGTGAAGGGCCCCTCATTGACGGCGAGGCTTGCCGATAATGAGGCTGTGCTTCTGGCCGCCTACCGCGATGTCGCCAAGGCTGTCGACGCGGGTGCGGCCATCACCCCCACGGCCGAGTGGCTGATCGACAATTTTCATGTGGTGGAGAAGCAGATCCGCGAGGTCCGGGTCGATCTACCGCCCGGCTACTATCGGCAGCTGCCCAAGCTCGCCAGCGGACCCTTCGTGGGGTATCCGCGCGTGCTCGGCGTGGCCTGGGCGTACGTGGCCCACACCGACAGCCTCTTCGACCCGGAGGTGCTGCGCCGCTACCTGCGCGCCTATCAGGAAGTGCAGCCGCTGAGCATTGGCGAACTGTGGGCGGTGGCGACCACCCTGCGCATCGTGCTCATCGAGAACCTCAGGCGGATCGCCGAGCGCGTCGTCGACAGCCGGGCCGGGCGCGACGCCGCGGACGTCGTGGCGGACCGGTTGCTGGGGACTGGCGGCCGCGTCGTCGAACCAGCCGAGGCCGTGCTTCCGCCGCATCCGCAGACAACGTTCCCAGGCAGTTTTCTCATGCAGTTGGTCCATCGGTTGCGCGATCAGGATCCCAGCATTGCGCCGGCACTAGAGTGGCTCGACGAGCAACTGGCCCGACGGGGAACGACTGCCGAAGCCGTCGTCCGCGGCGAGCACCAGAGGCAGGTCGCCGGCAGCCTCACCGTGCGTAACATCATCACCAGCATGCGCCTCATCACCGACGTCGATTGGACGGAGCTATTCGAGCGCGTCAGCCTGGTCGATGACGTCTTCAAGGCCGGCAGCGCCTTCGAGCACATGGATTTCCCGTCGCGCAACCTTTATCGCAACGCAGTCGAACACCTCGCTCGCGGCTGTGAACTTACCGAATTGGAAGTAGCTCACGCGGCAGTGGAGACGGCGAGGCGCGCGTTCGAGGCGGATGCCGATGACGGCAACGTCCGCCTGACAGATCCCGGTTACTACTTGATCGCGGGCGGGCGAGTCGGGTTCGAAGCGGCGATCGGTTTCAGGCCATCTCCGTTGGGCTGGCCGCGACTGGCCTATCGCGCACTGGGAATCGGCGGGTATGTCGGCTCCGGTGCGGTGATCGCAGCCGGCCTGCTGGCCATCCCGTTATCTGTCGTCGCATCGGGTGGTCTGGAGTGGAGATGGCTGCTGCTGCTCGGGATTCTCGGATTCATCCCGGCGATCGACTTGGCGGTTGCGCTCGTCAACTACCTCGTCACCCGAGGTTTCCGCGCCACCTTGCTGCCGGCGCTCGAACTGCGTGGCGGTGTCCCCGCGGACCTGCGCACTCTTGTCGCCGTGCCGACGCTGCTGACCTCGCTCAAAGAAATCGAGAAGTTGATCGGCCGGCTCGAGATCCACTACCTGGCGAGTGTTCAGGGCGATCTTCATTTCGCGCTGCTGTCCGATTGGCGCGATGCGCCAAGCGAGCACGAGGACGGCGACGATGAACTGCTGGCCGCAGCAAAGGACGGCATCGCGAGGTTGAACCAACGCTACGGACCTGCACCGGGCGGCGACCGCTTCCTGCTGTTGCATCGGCGGCGCGTGTGGAGCGAATGCGAAGGCTGCTGCATGGGGTGGGAACGAAAACGCGGGAAGCTGTGCGAGCTCAATCGGCTCCTGCGGGGCGCCAAGGACACCACATTCCTGGCGCCCCCCACTGTGCCGGACAATGTGCGCTACGTCATTACGCTCGATGCGGACACGCGGCTCCCGCGCGAGACGGTCGGACGGCTGATCGGCAAGATGGCGCATCCTCTGAACCGGCCGCGCTTTGACACAGATCTGGGACGCGTCGTCGAAGGCTACGGTATCCTGCAGCCGAGGGTAACGCCTGCACTGCCGGTGGGGCGCGAAGGCTCGTTCTTTCTGCGCGTGTTCTCCCGCGCAACCGGCATAGATCCCTACGCCGCAGCGGTCTCGGACGTGTACCAAGACCTGTTCGGTGAGGGCTCATATACCGGCAAGGGTATTTACGACGTGGACGCCTTTGAGGCAGCGCTACACGGACGCGTGCCCGAGTCGACTCTCCTCAGCCATGATCTGTTCGAAGGGATATTCGCCCGCGCCGGCCTGGCCTCTGATGTCGAGGTGGTGGAGGATTTTCCGCCTCGCTATGACGTTGCCGCTCTTCGCCACCACCGCTGGGCGCGAGGCGACTGGCAGCTGCTGCCTTGGCTCGTCGGACCTGGGCCCAGGCGGGCCGATCATCGACCGCTGTCGGGGGTTCCCGCGATCGGCCGCTGGAAGATGCTCGATAACCTGCGGCGGTCGCTGGCTGCGCCGGCGGTGGTTGTGGCCCTGATCGCAGGATGGGCCATGCCGCTTGAAGAAGCCGCGGTCTGGACCGGTTTCATTCTATCGACGATCGTCCTGCCGCCACTTATTCC
>JAYSPJ010000207.1:0-2165 GCA_043722155.1 Bradyrhizobium sp. | reverse complement strand
GGCGGTCGCGGCAGCCGCGAAGACCTTTCGGCCCAATCCGAAACTCGACACCGCCCAGGTCATTACGGAATTGGGCAAGGGCGAGGCCCTGGTTTCGTTCCTGGAAGGCAACGGCACGCCGGCGATGGTCGAGCGCGTCATGATCCGGCCGCCGACCGGACGGATGGGGCCGATCACGCCGGAGGAGCGCAAGGCGATCATGGGCAAGAGCCCGGTGAAGGGCAAATATGACACCACGATCGATGCCGATTCCGCCTACGAGATGTTGCAGAAGCGCGTCGCCGGCACGGCCGCGCCCGCCGACGGCTCTGCCGGCGCTGGAGGCGGCGGTGGGGGAATTCTCGCGCAGATCGGCGCGATCGTCGGGACGATTTTTGGCACCAACGTCTCACGGGGAAAGCTATCGACCGGCCAGGTTGTCGCGCGAAGCGTCGCGCGCACGGTCACCAATCAGGTGGCCGGCGGGGTCGCGGCCAGTGTCGGTAAATCCCTTGGCGGCGCGATGGGCAGTTCGGTCGGCCGCGCACTGGTGCGCGGCGCGCTTGGCGGACTGCTGCGACGATAGGATTCGACGCGGCGACGTGATCTTCTCTGACCTCCGGAAAGCTTAAGTGTGCTGAGATATCCGTCGTTGCGAGCGCCGCTCGATATTCTGTTTCTGGTCTGCTGCATCGCGCTGACGGCTGACGTTCTGGTTCCGGAGATCTGGGGCAACGGAAAGACCAAGGACTATCCGCTGTGGTTCTGGGCCGGGCAGCAGGTGCTTGGGGGCAAGGATCTCTATCCCAGCAATCCCAACAGCTATTTCGATTTCATCTATCCGCCGTTGTCGGCGGTGCTGCTCGCGATTCCCAGCTATTTTGGCAAGATACCGCTCTATATATGTCTGTCGTTTTTCAACGTGGTGGCGTGGTGGATGACGGCGCAATTCTCGCACGCGATGGCGGGTTCCGGCCGGACGCCCGGTCCCTGGCTGTTCGCGCTGCCGGGCTTCGTGACGGTTACCTTCGTGTTCGACATGTTCGATCTCGGACAACCGAACCTCGTTCTGCTGGCTTTGATGCTGTTCGGGTTCTGGCTGCTGCAGCATGGCCGGCCGTGGACGGCGGGAAGCATGTTTGCGCTGGCCACCGCCATCAAGGTTTTCCCGGTGGCGGTGTTTCCCTATCTGATCTGGCGCAGGCAATGGGCGACCGCCGCGGGCATGGTGGTCTTCCTGGGCGTGTTCCTGTTCGTGCTCCCGGCGCCATTCCGTGGTTACCAGCACAACGTCTCCGAGTTGAAGACGTGGTACCAGGGCATGGTGGGCTCGAGTTCCGAGAAGGGATTTGGTCAACGCGACGAGCAGAACTGGTCCTGGGTCAACCAGTCCATTATCGCGATGACGCATCGGTTGACGCGGCCGGTGAACTACAATCAGGATGATCCGACAAAGCCGCCGCGCACCATGAATCTGGCCGATCTCGGTTTCAGGACGGCCAACTGGATCGTGCTCGCAATATCGTTCCTGATCGGGGCCGGATACCTCGCGGTGATGCCCTCGCGCGCGCGGATGACGCCACGGTCGAACGCCGAAGAACTCGGCATCCTGTTCTGCCTGATGACGGTGGCGTCGCCGCTGGCCCGACAATATTATTTCATGTGGCTGTTCTTTCCGATCACCGTCCTGATCCATCGGGCGGCCTATGACCCTCGCGCGGTGGTCCGGGCGGGCACATGGGCGGCGCTGGCGGTCGCGGGAGGCCTGATGTGCCTGTCGTTTCCGGTCTTTCCGAACGACCTGCAGGCCTGGGGCAACAATCTCGCGGCTGCCGCCGTGATCACGGGCGGACTGGTCTGGCATATCCTGCATCCGCCGCCGGATGCCGCTGCCTTGCCTCCAAGCGCCGGCGAGCTACAACCTGAACCACACGTGCACCCCCGCTAGCCAAGGGAAGATCGCAATGTCCAACGCGGCGCAACTGCAAACGGTCCTCGATCGTATCGATGCCGATTTCGACAACAGTCTGCAGCGGCTGTTTGCCCTGCTGCGGATCAAATCGATCTCGGCCGATCCCGCCTTCGCCCTAGATTGCAAGGCGGCGGCCGACCATCTTGCCGCCGATATCGCGACACTCGGCTTTGCGACCGAGGTCAGGCCGACCGCCGGTCATCCCGCCATCGTT
>JAYSPJ010000206.1:0-9837 GCA_043722155.1 Bradyrhizobium sp. | reverse complement strand
GGTGCCGCCTTCGGGCAGGTCGACTTCCAGCGCCGCCTTGCGCAGGGCTTCCGGATCGACGCCGCCATATTTCTTGATGGCGCGCGGCAGCACTTCGGTGAGGAAGACGTAGGTGTTCGAGGCGGCCATGCCGACATGCGCCGACCGGATGGCAATGCCCGGCTTCGCCTTGTCGAACTCCTCACCGACCATCTTGATGACCGGCGGCAGCTTGGGATCCATGGTTTTCTGATTGGCGAGCCAGATCGAGATCGGGTCGACGTTGAAGAAGTGATTGACGTCGCCGCCGAGGCCTTCCTTCAGCTTCTCGTACACGCCGTAGCCGGCGCCATGGCCGATCAGGGCGCCGAATTTCAAGCCCTGTTCGCGGGCCTGGCGCAGCAGCAGCGTGATGTCGGGGTTGTAGCCGGTATGAAAGATCACGTCGGGCCGGGCGCGCTTCAGTTTTGTCACCAGCGCCGACAGGTCGGGCGCGGTCGCGGAATAGCCTTCCTTCAGCACCACGTCGAAGCCAGCCTTCTTGGCGCCCGCTACGTTGCCCTTGGCCACGTCGACGCCATAGGCGCCGTCCTCGTGGATGATGGCGACGCGCAGGTCCTTTGGCTCCTTGCCGAACTTCTCCTTGGCGTTGTTGGCGATGAAGTCCATCGCGATCAGGCCGAACTGATCACCGCTCGCCTGCGGGCGGAAGATGTACTTGAAGTTCTTGTTGTCGAGCACGGCCGAGGAAATGCAGGTGGTGATCCACATGAACTTCTTGAGCTGCTCGACGCGCGCGGCCACCGGCACGCACTGCGCCGAGGAGAAGAAGCCGAGCAGCATGTCGACCTTTTCCTGCTCGATCAGCCGGATCGCCTCATTGATGGCGACGTCGGGCTTGCTCTGGGCGTCGGCGTAGACCGCCTCGACCTTGTAGCCCTCCACCAGCTTGCTGGCATAGGAGTCGAGCATGATCTTGGCGCCGGTATATTGCAGCTCCGAACCGCCGCCCGCGAGCGGGCCGGTCAGGTCGTAAATCACGCCGATCTTGATTTTCTTTTCCTGGGCCTGGGCGGAGGCCGCCATACCCAGCGCCGCGATCGCGGCCACGAGCCCACCAATCACACGGGCAGCCTTACGCACCGGCATCAAAACCTCCCCTGGAAAATTGTGCATTGCGCTTGGTATTTTTTTATCGCTGCCCATCACACGGGGAGTGTCGACCGATGTCAAGCGCCAAGCACGGTTCAGCCGACGCCATGACGCCGAACATCATGTCACACGACGAGAAGATGCATGTCCGCCGACCTGCAATTGCGCGCCGCGGAATGAGCGGTCTTATGACTGGGTTTGCGACTGGCCCTGCTGCCGTCCGCCGGCCTGTTCGACTCTGACCGCCACCGACAGGGTTTCCATGCCGCCGCCGTAGCGGGTGCCGCGCACCGGTGCGGCGCCGAGATAATCGAGGCCGATGGCGACGCGGGCATGGGCGTCGGTGGTGCAGATGGCGTTGGCCGGATCGAATCCGACCCAGCCGAGGTCCGGCACGAAGGCTTCCGCCCAGGCATGGCCGGCCTGCTGCTGGATCATGCCGTCGGAGCGCAGGAAATGCCCGGCGACGAAGCGCGCCGGCACGCCGCCGGTGCGCGCGCAGGCGATGAAGATATGCGCGTAGTCCTGGCACACCCCGCGCTTGCCGGCGAACGCCTCCGCCGCCGAGGTGCCGCTGTTGGTGGGGTCTTCGTCGAACGTCATGTGCTCGTTGATCTGCATCATCAGCGCATGCAGGAAACCGAGCACGTCGCTTTCCGATTCCGAGCGCAACTCGCGCGCGAAGGCCGCCATCGCCGGATTGACCTCGGTCAGCGAGGTCGAGCGCAGGAACAGGCTCGGCGGAAAGCGCTCGTCGGTGCCCCTGAGCACGCCGCCGGTGTCGTGGGTCTCGATCAGGCCCTCGACCGTGATGGTGAGGTCGGCGATCGGCCCATAGGTCAGGACATGCGTGAGATTGCCGAACGCATCGTGATGCACGTCGAGCCGCGAGTCGGTGGAGACGTCGATCTGCCATTCGGCGACGTATTGGCCGTCATGGCTGCCCGGCGTCATGCGCAAAATCTGAATTACGCCGGTGGCCGGCGGCTCGTAGCGATAGCTGGTGGAATGGGCGATTCGCAGGCGCATGATGGACCAGGTGTTTCGGTGAATAGTGAAGCGTTGCGGCAAACTCGGTAAGCTTCCTCTCCCTTGGGGAGGGGGTTGGGGTGAGGGGTCACGGTCTATCGTTAGGCCGTAACCCCTCACCCGGATCGCAAACGCGATCCGACCTCTCCCAAAGGGAGAGGTGAATCAGCGCGTGCCGATAGGTTTCATGCCACATGAGGGATTCCAACCTTAGATCAAATACTGCTTGGTGATGATTTCGCCGAGCCGTCCATTATCCAGAATGAATTCCTGGATGAATTCATGCACGCCCAGCTGAAAAATGTCGTCGATGTGGCTGTGCTCCAGCCGGTTGCGGACACCGCGGGCATGGCGCTGGGCGGTGCCCTGGCGGCCATAGGCGACGCCGATCTGGTCGAGATTGCGCACCAGATTGCCGTAGCAGCTCGCCAGGGAGCGCGGCAGCGAATCGTTGAGGATCAGGAGGTCGGCGATCAGCCACGGTTTCAGGGTCTCGCGGTAGACCCAATGGTAGGCGGTCAGCGCCGAGACCGAGCGCAGGATCGAGGTCCACTGGTAGTAATCCAGCGGTCCGCCGACGTGTTCTTCCACCGGCAGCAACACATGGTATTTTACGTCGAGAATGCGGGCGGTGTTGTCGGCGCGCTCCAGATGCAGCCCGAGCCGCGAAAACCAGTAGGCATCGTTGCGCAGCATGGTCCGGTAGGCCGAGCCGTCGAACCGCAGCGAGATTTCCTGCACGAAGCGCAGAAACTTGGTGGTTTCTTCCCGGGTTTCAGTACCCTTGCCCCATACTTGCTGCAATTCGATCCAGGCCGAGTTGATGGTGTCCCACATCTCGCTTGTCAGCGCGGTTCGTACCGAACGCGAATTGAGTCTGGCGTTCTCGATGCAGTTCTTGATGGACGAGGGATTGGAGGGCGAGAACGAAAGGTATTCGACGACGTTGTTCTCGTTGGCTTCATCGTAGATTTCGTAGAAACTGGCGCTGACACCGGCGGTCAGCAGCGCCGAATCCCACTCATTGGTCTTGCCGACATACGTCGCGGGCAATGCGGTGACCCGCAGCGTCGCCTCGATGGTGCGCGCGAGGTATTCGGCGCGTTCGACGTAACGGGCCAGCCAGTACAGGTTTTCGGCGGTGCGCGACAGCATGCGGGAATCTTGCTCTCTCTACTCGTCCAGAATCCAAATCTAATCGTCCAATATCCACGTATCCTTGGTGCCGCCGCCCTGGCTGGAATTGACCACCAGCGATCCTTCCTTCAGCGCCACCCGCGTCAGCCCGCCCGGCACGATGGTGACGTGGTTGCTGCCGGTCAGCACGAACGGCCGTAGATCGACGTGGCGCGGCGCGAGGCCGGATTCGGTGCAGGTCGGGCAGGTCGACAACGCCAGCGTCGGCTGGGCGATAAAACCCTCGGGCTCGCGCTTGAGCTTGTCGCGGAACGCCTCGATGGTGGCCTTGGTGGCGGCGGGCCCGATCAGCATGCCGTAGCCGCCGGAGCCGTGCACTTCCTTCACCACCAGTTCGCTTAGATTATCGAGCACGTAGGCCAGATCCTTCGGCTCGCGGCAGCGCCAGGTCGGCACGTTCTTCAGGATCGGCTCCTCGCCGAGGTAGAATCGCACGATCTCGGGCATATAGGAGTACACCGCCTTGTCGTCGGCGATGCCGGTGCCGACAGCGTTGGCCAGGGTGACGTTGCCGGCCGCATAGGCCGACATCAGCCCGGGGACGCCGAGCGCCGAATCCGGGCGGAAGGTGAGGGGGTCGAGGAAGTCGTCATCGACCCGGCGGTAGATCACGTCGACCCGCTTCAGGCCCTCGGTGGTGCGCATGAACACCTCGTCGTTCTTGACGATGAGGTCGCGGCCCTCGACCAGTTCGATGCCGAGCTTGTCGGCCAGGAACGAATGCTCGTAATAGGCGGAATTGTAGACGCCGGGCGTCATCAGCGCCACCGTCGGCTCCGACGAGGCGGTCAGCGGCGCCACCGAGCGCAGCGCCGAGAGCAATTCGTCCGGATATTTTTCCACCGGCGCGACGCGGTGGCGGGCGAACAGGTCCGGAAACAGCCGCATCATGATTTCGCGGTTTTCCAGCATGTAGGACACGCCGGAGGGCGTGCGCGCATTGTCCTCCAGCACGAAGAACTCTTCCGGATTGATGCGGACGATATCGATGCCGGCGATGTGGACATAGACGTCGTGCGGCACGTGCTGGCCGTTCATCTCGGGCCGGAACACCGGATTCTGGAAGATCAGGTCGTCGGGGATGATGTTGGCGCGCAGGATGTCGCGGCCGTGATAGATGTCGCGCAGGAACATGTTGAGCGCGCGCACCCGCTGCTTCAGGCCCTTTTCGAGGATCGCCCATTCCCTGGCCGAGATGATTCGCGGGATCACGTCGAACGGGATCAGCCGTTCCTGGGCCTCGGCGTCGCCATAAACGGCGAAGGTGATGCCGATCCGGCGGAACAGCAGCTCCGCCTCCTGGCGGCGATACTCCAGCGCCTCCGGCGGCGTCTCCTTCAGCCAGCGGGACAGTTCCTGGTAGGCCGGCCGGATCTCGCCGCCGGGCCCATTCATTTCATCGAACGCAACTGCCATATATCCCGACGCTTTTTCAAGGCCATTCCAAGACCATGCGAGACAGTGCATGACTGAAAGGGATGGTAGCAAGGGCCGGGCCAGCGCGATATGCATTCACCGGTGGCATTTGGTAAGGCTGGTTCCAGGCGTTGCCTTAAAAAACGGCTGGCCGGTGCTTATTTCGGCAGCAAAACCCGGTGACTTCAAAGCGTTGCTTGCGCAAAGTCAGCATAAAGGGCGAGGAAAGACCATGAGTGAGATCGTCACCGCCGGCATTCTGGTGATCGGCGACGAGATCCTGTCCGGCCGGACCAAGGACAAGAACATCGGCTTTATCGCCGAATACCTGACCAATATCGGGATCGACCTCAAGGAGGTCCGCGTCGTCGCAGACGAGGAGGCCGATATCATCGCGGCCCTCGATGCGCTGCGGCATCGCTATGATTACGTCTTTACCACCGGCGGTATCGGGCCGACCCATGACGACATCACCGCCGATGCCATCGCCAAGGCGTTCGGCGTCGGCATCGACCATCATCCCGAAGTGGTGGCCCGGTTCAAGGAACGCTGGGGGGCGCAGGATCTGAACGAGGCACGGCTGCGCATGGCGCGGATTCCCGACGGCGCCGAGCTGATCCAGAGCGCGACCATCCTGGCGCCCGGCTTCAAGATCGGCAATGTCGTCGTGATGGCGGGGGTGCCGACGATCATGCAGGCGATGATGGACATCGTGGCGCCGAAGCTGAAATCGGGCGTCCGGATGCTGTCGGAATCGGTTCGCGCCAATGCGCGGGAAGGCGACGTCGGCGGTCCCCTGCGCGAAATCGCCAACGCCCATCCCGACACGGTGATCGGCAGCTACCCCTTCATCGACGACGACAAGAAGCCGAACACCAATCTCGTCGTCCGCTCGCGCGATCCCGAGAAGCTCAATGCCGCGATGAACGCGGTGAAGGAGATGCTGGCGGGACTGAACGTCACCACCCGCTAGCGGATCGATCACTGACAGCGGAGCGAGAGCAGCGTGGACAAGAATTCGGAGCCCGGCGCGCTGGGCGGCAAGCCATTCCCGGTTTCCTGGGACCAGTTCCACCGGGATTGCCGGGCGCTGACCTGGCGGCTCAACGAAGTCGGGCCGTTTCATGCCATCATCGCGATTACCCGGGGCGGGCTGGTGCCGGCGGCCATCGTTGCGCGCGAGCTCGGCATTCGCGTCATCGATACCGTGTGCGTGGCGAGCTACGACCATACCAAGCAGGGGGACCTGCAGGTTCTCAAGGGCGTTTCGGCCGAAGTGGCAAAACTCGGCGGCGGCACCGGCAAGGGACTGTTGATCGTCGACGATCTCGTCGACACCGGCAAGACCGGGCGGCTGGTGCGCGCGATGATGCCGGACGCGCATTTCGCGGCGGTTTACGCCAAGCCGCAGGGACGGCCGCTGGTCGACACTTTTATCACCGAGGTATCGCAGGACACCTGGATCTTCTTTCCCTGGGATACCGCGCTGTCGTTCCAGCCGCCGATCCGCGACGGCGCGGCGTGAGGCCGCTGACGGCGAGCGAGTACAGCCCATGCCGCTGCAAAACCGCGTCACTCCCACCGGCGACATCGTCGCCACCCCGCATCGTGGCCTGTTCACCGGCAATCGCGGCATCATCCACGATCCCAAAACCAAGACGCTGACACGGCGCTGGGCGAGCCAGGCGTGGCTGACCTGCTCTTGCGAATTCCGTGGACGCCGGCGCGAGGTGATGGGCGGCCGCAGCTGGACCGAACTGTTCTTTCTGGATGAAGCGACCGCGCTCGCCGCCGGGCATCGCCCGTGCTTCTATTGCCGCCGCGACGACGCCAACCGCTTTCGTGCAGCGTGGGAGCAAGGCAACGGCGTCGCCAATCTTCTCGCCCGCGAGCTCGATGCCACGCTGCACCGCGAGCGGCTCGACGGGGTGGGCAAGCGGCGGCATGAGCTGCCGATGCCGCCGCAGCAATTGCCCGACGGCGCGATGCTGCAGGAGGGTGCGCAGATCTATCTGATCCTGCAGGGCCGGGCGCTGGCGTGGACGCACGGCGGGTATCGCGACGGCGATCCCGCGTTCGAAGGCGCGCTGCTGCTGACACCGCCCTCGACGCTGCGCGCGCTGGCGGCGGGATATCGTCCGGTTCTGCATCCGAGTGCGGCGGAGATGGGGGCATAGAGGGCGGTCATTCCGGGGCGAGCTTTAGCGCGAACCTCAGATGTGCAATTGCACATCGGGGGATCTCGAGATTCTCCGGTGCGCAATTGCGCACCGTAGTTCGCTTGCTTACGCGAGCGCACGGGAACGACGGATTATCCCAACCGCTGCCGTGCCAGCTTCGCCCCGGCGCCGAGCGCCATCAACTTCGCTTCCGCGATATCGCGATGCATCGGCGCCATGCCGCAGTTGGTGGTGGCGATGATGTTGCTCTTCGGCACGAATTTCGAGACGGCGTCGATCACCTTGACGACATCCTCTGATGTCTCGACGGTGTCGCTGGCGACGTCGATCACGCCGGCCTGCACGATCTTGCCCTTGAGCAGCGCGAGCAGTTCCAGCGGCACCTTCGAATTGCGGCATTCGATCGCGACCTGCTGGATCGGGCTTTTGGCGATCGCCGGGAAGATATCCTCGTATTGCCGCCACTCAGCTCCCAGCGTCTCCTTCCAGTCGGTGTTGGCCTTGATGCCGTAGCCGTAGCAAATGTGCACGGCGGTGGCGCAGGTCAGCCCTTCGGCGGCGCGCTCCAGGGCCTTGATGCCCCAGTCGGAGACCTCGTCCATGAAAACGTTGAAGGCGGGCTCGTCGAACTGGATCATGTCGACGCCGTCGGCCTGCAAGGCCCTGGCTTCCTCGTTGAGCAGTTCGGCAAAGGCGAACGCCATCTTGACGCGATCGCCATAATATCCGTCAGCGACGGTATCGATGATGGTCATCGGGCCGGGCAGGGTGAATTTCAGCTTTCGCGTGGTGTGGGTGCGGGCGATTCGGGCCTCGTCGGCGTGGACACGGCCCTTCAGCCGCAGCGGCGCCACTACCTGCGGCACCATTGCCTTGTAGCGGTCCTTGCGGATTCCCATTTCGACCTTGTGGGCGAAGTCGATGCCCTCGATCTTTTCCAGAAAACCATGGACGAAGTGCTGGCGCGCCTGCTCGCCCTCGGTGACGATGTCGATGCCGGCGTCTTCCTGCAGCTTGAGCGCCAGCATGGTGGCGTCGCGCTTGGCCCGCGCCAGCTCCTCGCCTTGCGATTTCCAGGGCGCCCACAGCGTGTTGGGCTCGGCCAGCCATTCCGGCTTCGGCAGCGAGCCGGCGATCGTGGTTGGAAACAGCATAGTGGCCTCCCGGGGGGTTATGGTTTGCGCCTCTGTGCCATGTTCGTGAGGGGCCCCACAAGGCCGCCTTGATGACTGGAAGGGGCTGACGCCGCGGGCTAGGATGTGGGCAGCTTCCCTCAGGACCACCCCATGATCGACCTACACTACGCGCCGACCCCGAACGGCTGGAAAATCTCGATCATGCTGGAGGAGACAGGGCTTCCCTATACCGTCATTCCCGTCAACATCCGCGCCGGCGAGCAATTCCAGCCGGAATTTCTCGCCATCAGCCCGAACAACCGGATTCCCGCGATTGTCGACTATGCCCCCGCCGGCGGCGGCGAGCCGTTTTCGGTGTTCGAGACCGGCGCGATCCTGATCTATCTCGCCGACAAGACCGGCCGCTTGCTGCCGACGGACATGCGCGCCCGTTCTCGGGTCATGCAATGGCTGATGTGGCAGATGAGCGGGCTCGGCCCCATGCTCGGCCAGCATGGCCACTTCGCGCTCTATGCAGCTGAAAAGTTTCCCTATGCCATCGAGCGCTACCGCGACGAGGCCGCCAGGCTCTATCGCGTGCTCGACACCCAACTGGGCAAGACCGGGGCTTATGTCGCGGGCAACGACTATTCGATCGCCGACATCGCCTGTTTTCCCTGGACCATGACCCACAAGGCGCAGGGCTTTACGCTGGACGATTACCTGAATGTAAAGCGCTGGTACGCTGTGGTCCGCGCCCGGCCGCAGGTGCAGGCGGGGCTGGCGATCGGCAAGTTCGTGAAAGAACCGTTCGACGAGGAAGCGCGCAGGAACATGTTCGGGCAGAAAGCGAAGGAGATCGCGGGAAAGACGTGAACGAAAGTGTTGATTCCTTATGGTGAGGAGGCGCCCTTGCGCCGTCTCGAACCATGAGAGCCCGGGTGCTGCCCATCCTTCGAGACGCGCGCGAAGGGCGCGCTCCTCAGGATGAGGATCGAGAAATCAAAACAACAAAAGGGAAAACGCCACCATGATCGAATTCTTCTTCGACTGCTCCAGTCCCTGGACCTATCTCGCCTTCCACAACATCCAACCCATCGCAAAGGAGTTCGGCGCGGAGATTTCGTGGCGTCCGATCCTGGTCGGCGGCATCTTCAATTCGGTCAATCCCAGCGTCTATGCCTCGCGCGAGGCGCCGGTGCCGCTGAAGGCGCGCTACCAGAAGAAGGACCTCGCCGACTGGGCCCGCTCCGCCGGGCTCGCGATCAAGATGCCGCCGACGGTGTTTCCGGTGAACAGCGTGAAAGCGATGCGCGGCTGCATCTGGCTCGGCAAGGACATGGTGCCGTTCGCCCGCGCGGTGTTCGCCGCCTATTGGGGTGAAGACAAAGACATTTCCAGGGACGAGGTACTGACCGAGATCTGCACGAGCGCCGGCGTCGATCCGCAGAAATTCTTCGCCGGCATCGCCGACCAGGCCATCAAGGATCAGCTCAAGGCCAACACCGACGAGGTGATGGCGCGCGGCGGCTTCGGCTCGCCGACCATCTTCGTCGACAAGACCGACATGTATTTCGGCAACGACCGGATGCCGCTGATCCGCGAAGCGCTACAGCGGCTCAAGGCGCGGGCAGCCTGATGCCGAAAAAGGTCGTCTGTCGCGAACTTGGCCCCCCCGAGGGCCTGCAGCTGGAAACCTTCGCCTCGGCGCCACTGGCGCCGGGCGAGGTGCGCGTCGCTGTGCATGCCGCCGGGATCAATTTTCCCGA
>JAYSPJ010000205.1:0-2766 GCA_043722155.1 Bradyrhizobium sp. | reverse complement strand
CCGCAGCACCCGTACACGATTGGTCTGCTGGGCTCGATCCCGCGCCTCGATGTCGACCGCGCGCGGCTCGCCACCATCGAAGGCACGGTGCCGAGCCCCAACAACCAGCCCAAGGGCTGCCGCTTCGCGCCGCGCTGCCCATTCGCCGACCGGCGCTGCCGGCTCGAGCCGCCGCCGCTGCGCGACATCGCGCCCGGCCATCTGGTCGCCTGCTGGAAGGCCCCGGTCGAGGTGGCGTCATGAGCGAAGTCCCGGTGCTTCAGGTCGACGGCCTGGTCAAGCATTTTCAGGTCAGTCGCGGCATCATCCTGCGCAGGCAGGTGGGGCTGGTGCGCGCCGTCGAGGATGTGAGTTTCGAGATAGCCGGCGGCGAGACGCTGGCGCTGGTCGGCGAATCCGGCTGCGGCAAGTCGACCACCGGACGGCTGGTGTTGCGCCTGATGGATCCGACGGCAGGCTCGGTTCGCTTCAAGGGCGAGGAAATCGCCAATCTCGGCAAGGATGCGCTGCGCCGGCTGCGCCGGCACATGCAGATCATTTTCCAGGACCCCTACGCCTCGCTCAATCCGCGCATGACCGTCGGCGAAATCCTGGCCGAGCCGCAGCGGGTGCACGACATCGGCGACGCCGCCTCGCGCGAGGCGCGCGGGCGCGAGCTTTTGGAAATCGTCGGCCTGTTACCCGAACATGCGCGGCGCTATCCGCATCAATTCTCCGGCGGGCAGCGCCAGCGCATCGGCATCGCCCGCGCGCTGGCGGTCAATCCCGACCTCATCATCTGCGACGAGCCGGTGTCGGCGCTCGACGTCTCGATCCAGGCGCAGATCGTCAACCTGCTGCAGAATCTGCAGCAGCGTTTTGGACTTTCCTACCTGTTCATCGCCCACGATCTCGCTGTCGTAAAACACATCAGCGACCGCGTCGCGGTGATGTATCTCGGCAAGCTGGTCGAGATCGCCGACAAGAAGACGATCTATGCGCGGCCGCTGCATCCCTACACCCACGCGCTGCTGTCGGCAATTCCAAAACCCGACCCGAGCCTGCGCGCCAAGCGCATCATGTTGCAGGGCGACGTGCCGAGCCCGTTCAACCCGCCGACCGGCTGCCGTTTCCACACCCGCTGCCCGCACGCGCAGCCGCGCTGCTCGGCCGAGGAGCCCAGGCTTCGCGAGGCCGCCCCCGGCCATCGCGTCGCCTGTCATTTTTTCGAAACCTTGCCGGTACCCACCATCGTCGCGCGCGCCGGCACCGCGAACGGAAAATTCGCCGAGCGGCTGGCGGCTTTCGAGGCGGCCAAGTTGACGCGGACATCGGCATGAAGGCAACGTGCGCCCGGGACGCTGCCGGCGTGTGGCTGAGTTTCCCAATTGCCGGATACCGCTCACCCGCTCGACAGTCATTGAGTGTGTTAGCCAGGTCACAGCGAATCAGCCGCCCGTCTGCTACCCGTTATAATTCGTATGGCCGCAAACAAGGTAACGGCGGTACACGAGACTGGCTTTTTCAAGCTGCGACTTTGAGCCGCCCTGGGCAGCGGGCGGCTCTTTTTCTTTCAGCAATGCTCCATCGCTATTTCTATTCCGCCAGTTCCGGCCACGGCACGATGGTCGACTTCACCGTCTTCATCGCCATCGCATCCGCGACCGCGCGGCCGATGCCCTCCTCGGTGAACGGATAGATCGTCTGCATCTCCAGCCACGGATACTTGTTGCGCGTACGATAGAGCATGTCGACGCCGAGCGGCAGGTCGTTGCCGGTAAAGCCCCAGGAGCCCAGCACGTTGAGATCCTTGGTGCAGATGCGGTGCCATGAGGTGTTGATCGAACCCGCGTCGGTGAACTGGCCCATCTCGACATAGGTGCCGCCGTCGCGCAGCATCTCGATGCCTTCGGGGCCGGCGCTGGGATGGCCCGAGCAATCCATCACCAGATCGGCGCCAAACCCGCCGACGATATCGCGCACCGCCTTGATGCGCGCCTCCGGCGTCGTGACCTTTTCAATATCGACGGTCGCTTCCGCGCCGAACTTGCGCGCCAGCGCCAGGCGCGGCGTCTCCGGCGCGCCGACGCAGATCACCCGCCCCGCGCCCATCTCCTGCGCCGCGGCGACCGCCAGGATTCCGATCGGGCCGGAGCCCTGAATGACGACAGTGTCGCCCCAGGTAAATCCGCCGGCGCGGGTGGCGCGGTTGAAGGCACGGATGCAGGAGGTCAAGGGCTCCGACAACGCGCCGAGCCGCAGCGACATATCATCCGGCAACTTGTAGATCTTGGTGCCCGGCAGCATGTCGAGATCGACATAGACATATTCCGCCCAGCCGCCCCACAGATGCGGCGCCTTGTCGAACCCGAGATAGCGGCCGTAATACACCGGCGTCAGGCACTTGTTGGCGCTTTCAGGATAATGGATGCAGTAATAGCAATGGCCGCACGGCATCAGCGGCGGGATCATCACCTTCGATCCCACCGAGAGCGGCTTGCTCATGAAGTCCTCCTTGAACTCGGAGCCCACCTCGACCAGCACGCCGCCGATTTCGTGGCCGAGCGTGAACGGCCACGGCAACGGTTTTGGCCAATGACCTTTCAGGATATGCAGATCGGTGCCGCAGACACCGCAGGCGCCGACCTTTATCAGCGCCGCCTTCTTCGGGATCTTCGGCCACGGCACGGTGCGAATGACCGGCTGGGCGCCGGGACCGTCATAGGTGGCTACGCGAATTGTTTCCATGCGATTTCCTCCGGCCCTTCGGCGAGTATTGGTTTGTGG
>JAYSPJ010000204.1:0-11703 GCA_043722155.1 Bradyrhizobium sp. | reverse complement strand
GCTGTGTCCGATGCCCGGACTCGTGGTGTCGATCGCGGTTGCCGAAGGCCAGGAGGTCAAGGCCGGTGAAACGCTGGCCGTGGTCGAAGCGATGAAAATGCAGAACGTGCTGCGCGCCGAGCGCGACGGCACGGTGAAGAAAATTCACGCCGCCGCCGGCGCCACGCTGGCGGTGGACGCGCTGATCCTCGAATTCGCTTGAGATAGAGAGGCTCGAAATGGCCTTCCGAAAGCGCCGCGAATCTTTGCGTTCGATCCTGTCGGGATCATCCTGCATTCGCCCGGGGTCGGTCTATGACGCGACGTCGATCCGCATCGCCGAGGACCTCGGTTTCGAGCTTGGCATGTTCGGCGGGTCGGTGGCTTCGCTGGCGGTGCTGGGGGATCCCGACATCGCGCTGATCACGCTCACCGAGCTTGCCGAACAGATGCGCCGGATGTCGCGCGCGGCCGCCTTGCCGGTGCTGGTCGATGCCGACCACGGCTACGGCAATGCGCTCAATGTCCGCCGCACGGTGCAGGAACTGGAGGCAGCCGGCGCCGCCGGCCTCACCATCGAGGATACCTTGCTGCCGCAGGCTTACGGCGAGACAAAAACCCAGCTGATTTCGCTGGAGGAGGGCGTCGGCAAGATGAAGGCGGCGCTGGCCGGGCGAGGCGATCCTTCGCTGGTCATCATGGGACGCACCGGGGCGGCGTCGGTGACGTCGGTCGAGGACGCGATCGCGCGCGCCAGGGCCTATCAGGCTGTTGGCGTCGACGCGCTGTTCTTCACCGGCGTGAAGACGCCGGGTGAACTGGACGCCATCGCAGCCGCCACCACGCTGCCGATCGTGCTGGGCGGGGCACCCGAGGAGATGACCGATCCCGGCTATCTGGCGGGACAGCGGGTGCGGATCGCGCTGCAGGGGCACGCGCCGTTCGCCGCCGCCACACAGGCGGTTTACGAGACGCTTAAGGCGTTGCGTGAGGGCCAGTCGCCCAAGACTCTGAAAGGGCTTGCGTCATCCGACCTGACCGCGCGCGTCATGCGCGAGGCCGATGTGAAAGCGCGTAGCGCCGAATTCCTCGGGCTCAGAAAATAGATGAGCGGCATCATCCGTCAGGTGACGATCCGGGGCCGGGTTCAGGGTGTCGGCTATCGCGCCTGGGTCGAGCACCGGGCGAGGGCGCATGATCTTGAGGGATGGGTGCGCAACCTCGGGAACGGCAGCGTCGAGGCGCTGTTCGCCGGGCCGGCGGAAGTCGTATCCGGCTTGGTGGAGCGATGCCGGCGCGGCCCGTCGTCGGCGCGGGTCGATGCTGTGACGGAAGAACCCGCCGGTGCCGATGCTCTGAATCTGCGGCGGGCGGGCGAGCGCTTTTCGGTGCTGCCGACGATCTAGGGTCGGCCGCTCCGGCGCTCCCCAGCCCCTATACTGACAGCGCCGGTGGTGTCGCCAGACTGTTCCCGGCCTCTATTCTTGGTGGCGTTGCGTGCGCCGGCGGACCCGGCTGTAATGCGCCGTCATGAGCACCAGATCTTCGCGAGTTTTGCCGGATCAACGATCTTCGAACGCAGCATCACCTTCGAGGATCCAAGCTGCGGCAATCCATGTGCGGGTCCGATGTCGGCCAGTCCCGGTGGCGCGATCCGCCGCGCCACGATGTGCCGCGGCTCGAATCAAACCGTCGCTTCCGGCAGGCGGGTTTTCGCTGAACCAAACACCTCGCCAAAAGCCTGCCGGAGCGCGATATCGACATCCGCCATGGTGGCGAGATGGCCGAGATCGGCAAGGCTGGTGACGCCGTAGCGCGGGTCCATCACCCCACAGGGCACGATGGCCTCGAAATGGGTCAAATCGGGCTCCACATTGATCGAGATGCCGTGGAATGAGACCCAGCGCCGCAGCCGGACGCCGATCGCCGCGATCTTGTCCTCATGGCCTGCGCCCTTGTCCGGCCGCTTGACCCAGACGCCGACCCGATCCTCGCGGCGCTCGCCGCGCACGTTGAAGGCCGCCAGCGTGCGGATGATCCATTCCTCGAGGCCCGCCACATAGGCCCGCACGTCGGGCTGCCTTCGCTTCAGGTCGAGCATCACATAGGCCACGCGCTGGCCGGGGCCGTGATAGGTGAGCTGGCCACCGCGCCCGGTTTCGAACAGCGGGAAACGGGGATCGAGCAGGTCGGCATCCCGGCCGCTGGTGCCGGAGGTGTAGACCGGGGGGTGTTCCAGCAGCCAGACCAGTTCGGGGGCCTGATGGGCGGCAATGGCGGCTACCCGCGCCTCCATGGCCGCCACGGCCTCGGGATAGGGCACCGGCGCGTCCGCTATCAGCCATTCCACCGCGCCGCCGCCGGCGAGGCCTGCGAACGCCGTCAAATCGAGGTTTTGTCGGTCATTAACCATTGGCTAACCATAACGTGGTGATCTCAAACCACGCAATTTTGCATTTGTCAGTCAGTCCGGGTCGCCAGTGCCAACCCTCGATAAAGTCAGCGTCGACCTCATGGTGGTCCTCGGTACCACGACGATGCCCATCCATCAGGTAATGCGCCTCAGCCGTGGCGCCATCATCGAACTGGACGCCACCGAGGCGGACGAGGTCAAGATCCTCGCCAACAACCTGCCGATCGCCAGCGGCGTGGTGCTGGTCGACCGCAACCGCATCGCGGTCGAGGTCAAGCAGATGCTGCCGAAATCGCCGGGCAACCGGTAGGCCGCCCTTCCGCGACGGAATTCCCTTGATAATCCCTTGCATTTCCACAGCTTTCGACCGGACTTAATGAAGCGCCGGCAGGCCTTGTCCCTCCATCATTGATTTGTTACATCCGCGCCGTTGATCCGGTCTTGATCGGGTTCGGCCAAATCCTGTGCCGATCTGAAACTAGCGCTCGTGGCGGAATTGGTAGACGCGCTGCCTTGAGGTGGCAGTGAGTAAAATCGTGGGGGTTCGAGTCCCTCCGAGCGCACCACCTCGCAAAATCACCATTGAAACCGTTGAAGATTTCGCTCTAAAATTCTTACCTATTGAAATGTAGGAGTATAGTGGTTCACTTTTTGGCCCTGCACAGCTTCTCGATTGCGCCCGCAGCCAGCGGCAGCCAAGGCCTTACGGCCGTTGATCCGGCGAGCCGGAGTGCAATAACCGCTGCAGAGCGGCATATCCGTTACCTGGCAGTAACAAGGTCGGCGTAAACTTACGACAGCGCGAACCAGGCCAGCGATACCAGCCGCGGGCGGTCGTCGTCGGATCGCGTTCCCTCAAATGCCTGGCTGACTATCGGAGCATACGCATGAAAGTTCTGGGCTACGTCTATCGGGCCATCTCCAACTTCGCTTTTCTGGCGCTGGTCTATTACAGCCTGAATTTCATGGAGAAGTACCAGCATCGCGCGGTCGTCGCGATTCTGGTACTGGTCTATGCCACGATGCGCGCGGTCTCGGCGCTGCGTTCGTTCTACTTCTTCCAGAAGATCGAGCGGCTCGAGATTGAGGCGCGCCGCCTGGCCGCAGCGGCCGGGGAGGCCGGAGCAGCCGCCTCGCGCAGGCAAGTCGTCAGCGAGGTGGCGGTACTCCGCCGTGACGGCGAGATTAAGTCCTATATCGACCTGTTCTTTCTCGCGATGGTGGTGCTGCTTTGCGTCGCCAAGATCGTGACGAACTGAGGCGTCACACGCTTCTTTTCTTGACTTGGACCAAACGCTTCAGCGCTCGCCGGCTGGCGTGGCCGGCCGGGTGAGACGCACTCGCCCGTCCGATCCGTCCGACCTGGGGTTTTCCGGCGCCCGTCCGCCGGGAGGCGCTGGCTTCCGCCGGCACCTGCGGTGCGCCGTGCCTGGCATGCTCGGCTGAAATCGTTGATTCGGCGCGACGCGAGGGGAGCACGGTGACAGCCGCGGCGGCCAGGCGCGGTCGATCCCTGAACTCGAAAACGCTCTGCCCCGGCACCGGCAGGGTATCGACGGCGCTCAGCAATGGCAGCGGCATTTGCCGGGGCCAGGGCGCCTGCCGCGGCAGCGGAACAGCGCCGGTGCGCCGCTTGGCGCGGTCGGACGGCGTCAGCCATTCGTCATTCCAATATGAGTCCGACAGCCAGGGGCAGGGCAGCATCCCGCTCTCGGAAAAAACGAAATTGGAGATACTGGGCCAGCGCGAGGTCGCCACGTTTTCCGACGGCGGATGCAACCGCCATTGCTGCGGTTCGGTGGGCGTCGTTGCCAGCTCAGCCGTGGCCGGCACCACGTGAACGATGCGATAGCCTCGTGCCTTTATTTCATGCAGGATTTTCGGCAAGGCGGCGACGGTTCGCGCCTGGATGTCGTGCAGCAGCAGAATGCCTTTTCCCTTGGCCTCCAGGCGCTGCATCGCGAGTTCGGAGACTCGCGTCGAGGAAACGTGGCGCCAGTCGTCGGCCGGAAAATCGGCACTCCAGATCTGGGCGCCCTTCGATGCGGCATACTCCTCGATCCCTTCGGCACGCCTGAGGCCAGGCACACGAAAGAACGGAGCCGGTGCAGCGCCGTCTCCCAGCGCCGCGGACACCGACGCAATGCCCTCGTCGATTTCCTGCCGGACGCGTTCGATCGGCAACAGGTGCATGTTGGTCGGATGATTCTGGCTGTGGGTGGCGACGGTGTGGCCGGCGTCGCGGACCTTGCGCACGCCTTCCGGATTGGCCCGGGCCTGACTGCCGACCAGGAAGAAGGTCGCCTTCACGCATTGGGAAGCCAGGATTTCCAGAATCCGATTACTATAGCGCGGCAGCGGCCCGTCGTCGAAGGTCAGCACCACCTCGCCATCCGCGAGCGGCAGCGTTTCGGCATATTGCATGGTGCCGATGCGTGGATGCTCGCGGGGGGCGACCACCAGGGTTCGCGAGGTGCCGAGCGCATCGGGATGGCCGGGGCAATCGGCGGCCAATGCGGCCTGTGCCGTCATGCCGGCGAACAGCCCCAGGCAAACGGCAATCCGGCGCCGAACTCCAACCAACACAATACCAGTCATGCAACACCGTCATTCCCATTTACACCGATAATTACCGCCGCGCCATGAACGCGGGTTTAATTGCCCGACTTTCGCAGATGATTCCAGCCTAGGGGACGCGGGCGACGCCGATTCCGTGCGGAGCCGGTACCAGATGAACCACACGATACTGATTGTCCCGGAGATAGCGCAGGAAGGCCGGCAGCATGGCCGCGGTTTGCGCCTTGGGATCGTGCAGCAGGATGATGCCTTTGCCGGCAATTTTGAGCCGGTCGGTCAGCAGCTTCAATTGCTCCTTCGGCGTCATCGGGTTCCAGTCGCTCGCCCACAGGTCGGCGCCGAACACCGCAATTCCGCGTGACTGCAGTTTATCGAGTATTCGAGGCGTCATTTCGAAGTAGGGAAACCGGAAGAACGGCGTGCTCGGGGTCGTGGTTGCGACCCCGTGCAGCGCCATTTCATCCGCGGCAATGCCCTTGTCGATCTCGGCCTCGGCCTGAGCCGGCTTCAGGTATTTGAGGTTGTGATGCGCAAAGGTGTGATGGCCGATGGTGTGGCCTTCGGTCGCCATCCGCCGAACCAGTGCCGGATGTGCCGCCGCGGTCCTGCCGATCAGGAAGAACGTTGCGCGCACGCATTCTTGCGCCAGCGCCGCCAGCACCCGCGACGTCGTCGCCGGCCACGGGCCGTCGTCGAAGGTCAGCACGACCTCGCGGTCCGCAAGCGACAAGGTCTGCGGAAAGCTCTTCAGGCCTACCCGTGGCGTGGTGGCGGGATCGACGGCAAGAATGCGCGAGGTCCCGAGCGCTCCGGTACGCGGACAGTCCGCCGCCTGCGCCGCCGCGGTCCACGCGACCGAGGCGACAAGGGCAATTTTCAGCAGCTTGATCACTTCCAGGCTCATTGGTGTCCGGACGGATTTGTCATTGCGCTAGGTGTTGCCGATTGGCTAATGCGTCAAGCGATAACTCAGACAAGTCCCCAACCCTGTCAAACGGCGAGGCGCGGTATGGCCAAAGATATCGACGTTGCCCAGGCCGCCGATGCGTCACTGCTCGACCGTCCCCCGATGCGCGACGAGAATGGCGGGATTCGTCACGAGTTTGTCGCGGAAATCGCGCGCGCGGTTCAAGCGGCCGATGCCGCATTTTTGCGCGCCATCGTCGCCGAACTCCATGAAGCCGACCTCGGCGACCTGATCGGGGCGCTTGAACCCGACGACCGCGTCAGCCTTGTCGAGTTGACCGGCGCCGATTTCGATTTTTCGGCCCTCAATGAGGTCGACGACTCCGTCCGCGAGGAAATCCTCGAGGAACTCGAACCGGCGACCGTGGCGGAGGGCGTTCGCGAACTGGAATCCGACGACGCCGTCGAATTGCTCGAAGGCCTCGATGAAGAGGACCAGGAAGAGATCCTCGAAAAACTGCCGCCATCGGAGCGCGACGCGCTCGAGCGCAGCCTGGATTATCCGGAGAATTCCGCCGGCCGGCGGATGCAGACCGAGTTCATCGCGGTGCCACCGGACTGGACCGTGGGGCAGGCGATCGACTACATGCGCGACACGCCCGATCTGCCCGACCGGTTCTACGAAATCTACGCAGTCGACAGCGCGCAGCACTGGCAGGGTGCGGTGTCGCTGGACGCGCTATTGCGCTCGCGCCGCCCGGTGCCGCTGGCCGACCTGATCGACGAAGACCGCCGCCGCGTCTCGGTCATGGACGACCAGGAGGAAGTGGCGCGGCTGTTCGGCAAGTACAATCTGGTGGCGGCACCCGTCGTCGATACCACGAACCGGCTGGTTGGCGTCATCACCATCGACGACGTGGTCGACGTGATCGAGGAAGAGGCCGACGAGGACCTGAAGGCACTGGGCGGCGTCACCTCAGGCGAAGAATTGTCCGACAATGTCTGGACCATCGCCAAGGGCCGCTTCAACTGGCTGCTGGTCAATCTTGCCACCGCCTTTCTGGCGTCCTCGGTACTCGGCCTGTTCGAAGGCCAGCTCGAACAGATGGTGGCGCTGGCGGTGCTGGCGCCGATCGTCGCCAGCCAGGGCGGCAATGCTGCGACCCAGACCATGACGGTGGCGGTGCGCGCGTTGGCGACCCGCGAGCTCGGCCCCAACAACGCGTATCGCGTGGTCATGCGCGAAGGCCTGGTCGGCCTGGTCAACGGCCTCGCCTTTGCGGTGATTACCGGCGTCGCCGCGGTGGCCTGGTTCAAGATTCCGGCACTCGGCGTCGTGATCGGCCTTGCCATGCTGTGCAACCTGATTGCCGGCGCGCTCGGAGGCATTTTGATTCCGATGGTGCTGGAGCGGGTGCGGGCCGATCCGGCGGTGGCGTCGGGCACCTTCGTCACCACCATCACCGACGTGGTCGGGTTCTTTTCATTTCTCGGTATCGCCACCCTGTGGTTCGGGCTGAAATAAAGCATTCTCGGGCGAAGTGGACACCGGTTCGCGCGAAGAAAATGCGTCGAACAAATACCTGGCCGATCTCTGCGGGTCCATTATCGTTAATCGAGCGTTAATGCGCATCGCCGACAATTCTGCGCCTGGAGTCGGACATGCAGCGCTTGCGGCTGAAAGCGGACGGACGGATCGTCGAACTGCGGGACGGGCAGGAGTTTCCACTCGCGCCGGCAACGCCTGACGTGCCGGAGGAGATGGCAGCACCTCCGGCGGTGCGCGACCTTCGACGACGCGCGCGGCTGACGCAGCTTGAATTCGCCGCTCGCTTAGGGGTGCCGGTCGAGACCATCAGGAACTGGGAGCAGGGCAAACGGATGCCGCGCGGACCGGCGAGGGCGCTTCTCGCCGTCATCGCGCACGCGCCGGAGACCGTATTTGCCGCCTTGGCCCGGGTCTAGTTCCAGCGCCCATCCGAACCGGAACCGGCCATGTTGGCAGCGCGGTCCGCAGGGAACATAATGGGCCCAATCTACTTGAGTGAGCGCGATGCCATTTATCGAAGCCAACGGCGCCGGAATTCCCGCGATCGGGCTGGGCACTTGGGAACTGCGCGGGCGGATCTGCGTGCGTCTGGTCGAGCAGGCGATCAGGCTCGGTTATCGCCATATCGACACCGCTCAGGTCTATGAGAACGAACGCGAGGTCGGCGAGGGCCTGCGCGCGTCGAGGGTCCGGCGCGACGACGTGTTCGTGACCACCAAGATCTGGACCACCCATTTCGCGCCGAACGATCTCGAACGGTCCACCAAGGAAAGCCTGACGAAGCTGCGGCTTTTCGAAGTCGACCTGTTGCTGCTGCACTGGCCCAATCCGCAGGTGCCGCTGTCGGAGACGCTGGGCGCGCTGGCGCATGTCAAGAAGCTCGGCATGGCGAAGCATATCGGTGTCTCGAATTTCACCGTGGCCTTGATCGATGAGGCCGTCGCCGCATGCCCGGAGCCCCTGGTATGCAATCAGGTCGAATACCATCCCTATCTTGACCAGACCAAGGTGAAGGACGCCTGCGCGCGTCACGGCATGGCCGTCGTCGCCTATAGTCCGGTCGCGAGGGGGCGCATCAGGGGTGACGAGACCCTGACGAGGATTGGGCAGGCCCACGGCAAGACCGCCGCGCAGGTTTGCCTGCGCTGGCTGGCGCAGCAGAATGTCGCCGCGATCCCGCGGACCACGAAGATCGAGCGGCTGTCGGAAAATATCGAGATCTTCGACTTCGCGCTGTCCGACGACGAGATGGGGCAGATTTCCGCGCTGGGCAGTGCCAAGGGCCGGCTAACCGACTACGCTTTCGCGCCGAAATGGGATTGAGACGGCCACCACGGCCGTTATGCTGGTGAACGCGTGCATTCCGCAAGAATGAAAGCCGGTTTTGCGACCGGAATAGGCGCGAGCTATAAGGGTAAGCTTGGGCCAATCGACACGTTGATCCAGTACGGTGGAACCAGGTCAAGCCAAACGCACAGGCATTGCGGCATCAGCGATCGCTCATCTGTCGGTTCTGGTGCTGCTGTTCAGCGAAGTGCATCCGTTCGGTTCGGTGACCGCCGACCCGATCGCGGTCGATATCGTTACGTCAGAAGAAGTCGCGGAGAAGAAACCGGAGCCAGACCCGGCGCCCGAGACGCTGCCTGCCTTCGACCTTTCCGCGAAACCCGCCGCTTCGAGTACACCGGCGCCGGCGCCGGCCTCTACCCGGCAGGCGGCAGCGCAAAAGTCGGTGCCGTCTCCGCCGCCTCCCGCCGGCCAGATGGCGGCTGCGCAGCCGCCGTCAACGTCGCCATCGCCCGCCTACCTTCCTCCCGAGCCTGATCTTTCCATCAAGTATCAAGTGATGCTGGGGCTGCCCCCCGATCTGTCGCCGGATCCGCCTGCCGCGAGATCCGGCGGCCGGCCCGGCGAGTTCTTCGATGGCCCGGCGTCAAGACCTGCTGACATCGCGTCCAATCTCGTCGCGGAGTTTCGGCGCCATCTCAGGAAATGTTTGAAGCTGCCGCAATTGATCGCACCGTCGGACAAGCTCGAGATCAAGCTGCGGGTTTTCATGACGCTCGAAGCCAGGCTCGCAGCGGAGCCCGTCCTGATCGAGGCCAGCGCGTCGCCAAAGGGGCCGGCCCTGATGCAAGGCGCGATCAGTGCGCTGCAGGCCTGTCAGCCCTACGCGATGTTGCCGGCGAACCGATACGGCGAATGGAAAGTGCTCGATCTCAGCTTCAAGCCGCAGGATTTCGCGGGCTAACCTGACTTCCCATCGCCCGCCAGGCGTTGGAGGCGAACTGCCGGCGCCAGGTGACGATCACGACCGCCGCCGTGGTGACGAACAGCACCCAGGGACTGACGAACCAGCCGAGATAGCCCAGCGCAAAGAAGAACGCGCGCTGGCCGCGATTGAAATGCCGGCCCGCGGCCTCGAACAATCTTGTGGTGCGGATTACATGAGCTTCCGCTTCGGCGGTGTCGCGTTGCTCGACCGGCGGCATCGCGCCGAGCAGAATCGAGACATAGTTGAACAGCCGGTACGACCAGGCGAACTTGAAGAACGCGTAGACGAAAATCAGGATCAGCCCGACGCATTTGATCTCCCACAGCGCCGGCGAGGGCGTGAGGTCGATCGGCAGGGCCCCGAGCACGGCCAGCGCCTCGTTGGTCGCCCGCAGCAGCGCCAGCGCGCCGCCGACTGCGATCAGGCTGGTGGAGGCGAAAAATGCCGTGCCGTTCTGCAGCGCGCCCATGATCTGCATGTCGACCATGCGGGCCTCGCGGTCGAGCATGCGCCGGACCCAGACCTCGCGGTAGACATTCATGCGGGCCGACAGGCTGTCGCGCCCGTAGGCTGTGTGCTCCAGCGTAAGGGCGTACACCGTCCATTCCAGGATGAAGAAGCCGACCGCCAGAATATCGACCCAATAAGCCGCCATGTCTCATCCCCCGGGCCGGGAAGGCTGCCACGCATGATCCATCGCGGCAACCGGCACGATGGCGTGTGGGTCGGTTGAATCGTCGCCGAGCGCCGTGGCAAGGTGACCGGCCAAGAACCGGCCAAGAACCGGGCAGGAACAGGATTCCTTCGAGATGACCTTGAAACTCGTGATCGGCAACAAGAACTATTCGTCGTGGTCGATGCGGCCCTGGCTGGCGTTGCGCGCCAGCAAGATCCCGTTCGATGAGATTTTCATCCCCCTCTATACGGACAACAAGGCCGACAAGGATCGAATCCTGAGCTTCACGCATTCGGGCAAGGTGCCGGCCCTGATCGACGGCGACGTCACGATCTGGGATTCGTTGGCCATCATCGAATATGCGGCCGAACGGTTTCCGGAGGCACGACTGTGGCCCGAGGATCGCGCGCGCCGCGCGCATGCGCGCTCGATTTCGGCGGAGATGCATTCGAGCTTCATGGCGCTGCGCAACGAATGCGGCATGAACCTGCATCGTCCGGTCCGCGCCGTCGAACTGTCGGCCGACGCGCGCGCCAATGTCGCGCGCATTCAGGAAATCTGGATTGAATGCCGCGCGCGCCACGGAACGCTCGGGCCGTTCCTGTTCGGGGCCTTCGGCGCCGCAGACGCCATGTTTGCGCCGGTGGTGCACCGCTTTCGCACCTACGCGATCGCGGTAGCGCCGCAGGTGGGGGCCTATATGGAGACGATGATGGCATTGCCCGCCTTCGCGGAATGGACCCGCGCCGGCCTCGCCGAAACCCTGGTGATCGAGAAGTTCGAGACGGTGTGAGGCACCGAGTCCGGGAGCACTACGCCGGTCGGGAGGGCCAGTTCCGCGCGCGGGACGAGCCTGCGCCCAGCGGTTCCGGATGGCAGGCGGGCAGATTGGTCCGGGGCCGGCCAACTGGCACCTATCCTCCTGAAAAACCTGCAAAATAAGCGCATTTGCTATGCCCGGATGTGACTGGCCAATTCTGCCGGCCCTTGCTATCCTGTTACAGGGTTTTCAGTCGGCCGAAGCCAGCGGGACCGTGGGCATGGCCGACGTTTTTGCGTGATGGAGAGGGCGTTGAAGCACAAATTCACCGTTGGAGAGACCGTCTATTTTACTGCCAGCAATGTTGCGCGTCCGGCCGCCAGCGGCACCTATGAGGTGATCCGGCTGCTTCCGACCGACGGCGATGACTGCCAGTATCGGATCAAGAACTCGACCGAGGCTTTCGAACGAGTGGCCAAGGAAAGTCAACTCGACATCTCCTGAATTGCGTGCATGGCGGCCGAAGCGGTTCACATTTTCGCTCGCCGTCAAAAGGCCCCGTTCGCGG
>JAYSPJ010000203.1:0-3299 GCA_043722155.1 Bradyrhizobium sp. | reverse complement strand
GAGGGATGCCGAAGCTTAGCGCGCGTCGACCTGATTGAGATTCGGAACGATCGGCTCCTTGAAATCGTCACGCTGCGTGATTTCAGCAGCCATATCTATTTCTCCTATGGACGTTGACCACGTCTTTCATCATAGACGCCGGGTTTCCGAACCAACGGCATTGCAGCATGTTCGGATTACCGAACATGTCCGCAACGGCCTGGACGTGCATATTTCGCGTCATCTTTGATTTCTCTCATCTTTTTCCGATTGGCCCGTCTCCTGCAGAGTGAACCACATTCGGATAGGTAACCTCTGGGAGCGAAACAATATGAAAAGGTGTAACAACCTTGTCGACGCCGGCCGCCGCCGATTCCTCAGCGGAGCCGGACTCGCCGCAGCCGGCGCTGCCGCAACGACGATTCTACCCACGGAAGCCGATGCGGCGCCGACGCCGGCGCGGGTCAATTATCCGTCAAACCGGCTCACCAACATATCGCAGCTCAAGGTCAACGAGCCGTTCGACGTGACCTATCCGGACAAGGATGCGCCGGGCGTCCTGATCAAACTCGGGACGCGGGTCCCGGGTGGCATAGGGCCCGACGGCGATATCGTCGGCTTCTCAACCGCCTGTCCCCACAAGGGGTTTCCCCTGAATTACTCGAAAGAGGACAAAACGCTGAATTGTCCGGGGCACTACGGTCGTTACGACTGCGAGAAGGGCGGTCAGCAGATTTGGGGCCACGCAACTCAGAACCTCGCGCAATACGACCTTCGCGTAGACGGCAAGGGGGACATTTACGCCGATGGCGTCGATGAGCTTCTTTATGGCCGGCTATCCAACGTACTTTGACGGGAGGACTCCATGACCCACAAACGACAAATCGATCGCCTTCCGATCATCCCGGCGGATGCGAAGGAACACAATGTCACGTGCCACTATTGTATCGTCGGCTGTGGGTACAAAGCCTACACATGGCCGATGAACAGGCAGGGCGGATTCGATGCCAAGTCAAACAAGTTCGGTATCGATCTCTCGAAACAACAAGGTGCGGAGACCGCCGCGTGGTACGCACCGTCAATGTATAATGTTGTCAAACAGAATGGTCAGGACGTTCAACTCGTCATCAAGCCAGACGTCAGCTGCGTTGTGAATTCGGGCCTCGGCTCGATCCGAGGCGCGCGCATGGCCGAGAACCACACCTCGCAGCAACGCGGCACGCAATTGCAGCGGCTTACCGATCCCATGGTGTGGCGCTACGGTTCGATGCAACCGACGAACTGGGACGATGCGCTCGATCTGGTCGCCCGCGTGACTTCGGCGGTGATCAACGAGCAGGGCGAGGACGGGCTGTTCGTCTCGATGTTCGACCACGGCGGCTCCGCCGGCGGATACGAGAACACTTGGGGCACCGGAAAGCTCTATTTCGGCGCCATGAAGATCAAAAACGTCCGCATCCACAACCGTCCGGCCTATAATTCGGAGGTGCATGGTACCCGTGACATGGGCGTCGGCGAACTCAACAACTGCTACGAGGATGCCGAACTTGCCGACACGATTGTCGCCATCGGCACCAATCCACTCGAGACCCAGACCAATTACTTTCTGAACCACTGGGTGCCGAATCTCCGCGGCACGTCACTCGACAAGAAAAAGAGAGAATTTCCTGGTGAGCCGGTCGAGGCAGGCCGTATCATCATCATCGACCCGCGCCGGACAGTAACCGTTGCGGCCTGCGAGGCCGAAGCAGGAAAGGACAAGGTATTGCACCTCGCGCTCGAACCGGGCACGGACCTCGTCCTGTTCAATGCGTTGCTAACTTACATCGCCGACAAGGGATGGATCGACAAGGCGTTCATCGCGGCCAGCACGCTGGCTGCCGAGCAAGGTGCGGCATTGATCCCGCGGCCGGGCGGTGCGCCGAACGATCAGGTGCTCACCGACTTCGCCGCGGCCCTGGCGGCGAACCGGACGTCGATCGCTGATGCAGTGAAGACCACTGGGCTTAAGGCCGAGGACATCGTCAAGGCTGCCCAGTGGATTGCCGAACCAAAATCCGGCGGCAAACGCCGACGCGCCATGCTCGGCTACGAGAAGGGTATCATCTGGGGCAACGACAATTACCGCACCAATGGCGCGATCGTAAATTTGGCACTTGCGACCGGCAACGTCGGGCGCCCCGGTGGCGGCGTCGTTCGGCTCGGAGGCCATCAGGAGGGCTACTCACGTCCGTCCGATGCTCACGTCGGGCGTCCTGCTGCCTATGTCGATAAACTACTGATCGAAGGTCGCGGCGGCATCCATCACATCTGGGCATGTGATCACTACAAAACGACGCTGAACGCCCTCAAGCTTAAGCAAATATACAAGCGACGCACGGACATGGTGAAGGATGCCATGAACACGGTGCCATGGGGCGACCGCAAGGCGATGGTCGACGCCATCATGGTGGCGGTTAGGCAAGGTGGATTGTTCTCGGTCGACGTCGACATAGTGCCGACCCAGATCGGCCAAGCCTCTCATGTGTGGCTGCCTGCAGCGGTTTCGGGCGAAATGAATTTGACATCAATGAACGGCGAGCGGCGCATGCGGCTCACCGAGCGTTACATGGATCCGCCGGGGAACGCCATGCCCGACTGCTTGATCGCCGCGCGCCTTGCTAACAACATGGAGCGTGTTCTGCGCGAGCAGGGAAAGGCCGCCTATGCGGACCAGTTCAAGGGCTTCGACTGGAAAACAGAAGAAGACGCCTTCAAGGACGGCTATGCCAAGCACGAGAAGGGCGGCGAACACGTCAGCTACGCCAGGCTCAAAGTGATGGGTAACAACGGATTCCAGGAACCTGCAACGGCGTTCGCGGAGGAAAAGATCGTCGGAACGAAGCGTCTTTATACCGACGGCAAGTTCTCGACCAAGGACGGCAAGGCCTTTTTCATGGCCA
Organism: Bradyrhizobium sp.; assembly: GCA_043722155.1. Lineage (GTDB taxonomy): Bacteria > Pseudomonadota > Alphaproteobacteria > Rhizobiales > Xanthobacteraceae > Bradyrhizobium. Next base: position 378 of record JAYSPJ010000203.1, on the reverse strand, counting down.
CGCCGTGGCGCGGCCTGCAGGCGCCAGGCAAGGCCGAGCAGAAGGCCAAATACAGGTTCCTCGTCAACAACGGGCGCACGAACCTGGTCTGGCAAAACGCGTTCATGGACCAGCACAATGACTTCGTCATGGATCGGATGCCCTATCCCTTCATCGACATGAACCCTGACGATATGAAGGAATTGAGTTTGGCCGCCGGAGATCTCGTCGAAGTTTTCAACGATGCCGGCTCAACACAGGCCATGGTACAGCCAACTCCTTCGGCGAAGCGCAACCAAACATTCATGCTGTTTGGCTTTCCGACCGGTGTTCAGGGCAACGTCGTCAATGCCGGAGTCAACGAGCTCATCATCCCGAACTACAAGCAGACTTGGGCCG
>JAYSPJ010000202.1:0-9813 GCA_043722155.1 Bradyrhizobium sp. | reverse complement strand
CGTTCGGCACCCAGGGCACCAGGATGGACGTCACCGTCTCCGCGCTCGGCGATTCCAAGAACCTGCAGGGCGGCACCCTGCTCGTCACCCCCCTGCTCGGCGCCGACGGCAACGTCTACGCGGTGGCGCAGGGTTCGGTCGCGGTCGCCGGTTTTGCGGCCGAAGGAGCCGCCGCCAGCGTCGTGCGCGGCGTGCCGACCGTCGGCCGCATCGCCAACGGCGCCATCATCGAACGCGAGATCGAATTCGCGCTCAATCGCCTGCCCAATGTGCGGCTAGCGCTGCGCAACGCCGATTTCACCACCGCCAAGCGGATCGCGGCGGCGGTCAACGATTTTCTCGGCGCCAAGACCGCCGAGCCGATCGATCCCTCCACCGTGCAGCTTTCGATCCCGGCGGAATTCAAGGGCAACGTCGTCGCCTTCCTGACCGAGATCGAGCAGTTGCAGGTCGAGCCGGATCTCGCGGCCAAGATCGTGATCGACGAACGCTCCGGGATCATCGTGATGGGCCGCGACGTCCGCGTCGCCACCGTCGCGGTGGCGCAGGGCAACCTCACCGTTTCGATTTCCGAAAGCCCGCAGGTCAGCCAGCCCAATCCGCTGGCGCGCGGACGAACCGTGGTCACGCCGAACTCCAGCGTCAAGGTCACCGAGGACGGCAAGAAATTCGCGCTGGTCAAGGACGGCGTGTCGCTGCAGCAATTGGTCGATGGCCTCAACGGGCTCGGCATCGGCCCGCGTGACCTGATCAGCATCCTGCAGGCGATCAAGGCCGCCGGCGCGATCCAGGCCGACATCGAGGTGATGTGATGGCAAACAGTTTGATCAACTCCACCATCGGCAGCAACCCCGCCAAAGCCGTGACGCCGATGCGCAACGGCCGTCCGGACTATCAGCTCGCCGACGCCCTGACCAAGGTATCGCCGCAGGCGCAAGCCAAGGCCAAAGCCTCGTCGCAGGATTTCGAGGCGATGTTCCTGAATTCGATGTTCTCGCAGATGACCAGCGGCATCAAGGGCGAAGGCCCGTTCGGCGACACCCCGGGCACCGGCGTGTGGCGCTCGATGCTGACGGAGCAATATTCGAAAAACTTCGCCAAGGCCGGCGGCATCGGCATTTCCACCGACGTCTATCGCACGCTGATTCTGCAGCAAGCCAACCGCGCCGGCTAATCAGGGGATCCGACATGAATCAGCAATCTCAACGGCAGCCGGCGCCCGCGCCGATTCCGGTCGCCTCGACCCCCGCCGAAGCCCGCAAGCTTGCCGAGAACCTGGTGGACGCGATGAGCACGCTGCTCGGCGTCATCGAGCGCGAAACCGCCCTGGTGCGCGCCGGCAAGGTGCGCGAGGCGATGATGCTGGAGACGCAGAAGTCGGAGCTGTCCAGCCGCTACGTCGGCGCGGTCGCGCATCTGAAAGCCAGCCAGAAATATCTGACGCAAAGCGCACCCGAGCTTCTGACCACGCTGCATCGTCATCACGACACCTTTCGCGCCATGCTCCAGGTCAACCTCACGGTGCTGGCAACCGCGCACGCGGTGTCCGAGGGCATCGTGCGCGGCGTCAACACCGAGATCCAGCGCCGCAATATCCCCAACACCTACACCGCGGCCGGACAGCGCGCGCAGCCGGGACGGGCCAACATCACACCGCTGGCGGTCAGCCGCTCGCTCTGAGCATCCGCGCCTTTCAAAAGCAGACAATTTTCATCAAACCGGCGCGTCGATTTAAGCGCGGCATTCATTGCCTTCTCTAACTCAGTGTTGAGAGGTGTCGGGCATAGTTGCATCCGACGAGGGGTTGGGATTTGACTCGAAGCAAGCCAGGAGGCTGCCATGAGTACGGATTTCAGCATCAAACCGGTGGGGGCACCGGTCGCAACAGCGGTCGCTCCGCCCGTGAGCGAAGCGGCCCACCATGCGGTCGCGACCGAACTGCCGGCGCCGCAGAGCGTCACGGTAGTGGACGCCAGCGTGCGCGCGCGCATCGATTCCGGCGTCGCGAACCCTTCGGTATCGCATCAGGTGGTGATTGATCGGGCTGCCGCGTCGATCGTCTATCAGGTGGTCGACGAGAAAACGAGCCTGGTGGTACGGCAATTTCCGGAAGAGGCAATTCTGCGCCGCCGCGCCTATTTCCACAGCCTCGACATGACCAAGGGCGGTCCCTCGCGCCCGATCGCCACCGACCGCAAGGCGTGATTCCGTGGCGCAACTAAGAGCGGACTGAAGGCGACCCGCCTCAGCGGGTCGACTGCTTGGCGTAGGCGGTATCCAGCAGCGTTGCGCCGGTCGAGGGATCGGTGATGACGTTCTTGATTTCCGCCGTCCCGATCTTGGTCAGCTTGAATTTCGTATCGCCGATCCGAAACGCATTGTCCTTGATCAAAACGTCCGCGTATTTGTTGGTGCCGGCGCTCTGGTACTGCACCTTGGCGCGAAAGCCGGTGACGTTCGAGACCGAGATCTTGAACGACTTGTTGTCGGCGTATTTCCCGGTCCAGTCGCCCTGATAGAGCTTGGGATCGACCGACACATACGGAGTCTTCGACGGAACGGTCGCCCCCACAGTCTTGTAGTTGGCCGACAGGATGGCGAAAACGTCAGCCATGTTTCCGCTCCGTTCCCATCAGCCGCGGCCTGACAGGCCTGCCGCTAGATTGCAATTGATGTCGATCAGCGATTTCAGCTTGGCCGGATCCGGGTTCAACTGCATTTCCACGGTCTGATTCATCACGAATACGCCGATATTGGCGATGTTCTGGCGAACATCCGCGGGCTGCTGATTCTCCTGGTTGGTCGCAGCGCTCATGAAAATCGACCATAGCCGGCGATTGAACAGCAGCGCTTCGTGCAGGTTCTTGTCGGGACCGGTCCAGTTGTCCTGCACGTCGCGAAGTTGCCGAGCAGCCTTCAGCAGCGCCTGCGCCTCAATTTCGCGGGGGGACGACGTCGTTTGGGAGGTGCGCGCGTAAGCTTGGGCTGCATTGGACATTCATGACCTCGAAGGAAGCGGTTCGCATGACCGCAGGGGGCTTTCAGAACTGCCCAACTTTCATACAGCCCGTGCCTTTAAATATGGTTAGCAACGATTACCAAATGTGTCGGTAACCCGGCAAAAAAAGCCAGGCGGTAACCAGTGGCCGCCACCATCGAAAAGGCGGCGGGGTTTCCCCCGCCGCCTTGATCTGATGTCTCGTAGCCGGGCTCAGCGGAGAAGCTGAAGCACGCTCTGCTGCGAGGTGTTGGCCAGCGCCAGCGCGGACACCGCGATCGACTGGCGGGTGGACAGCGCCTGGCTGTTCGCCGCTTCCTCGTTGGTGTCGGCCAGCGTCAGGTTGGACGAGCCGGTCTGCAGCACGTTGATCAGGTTCTTCGAGAAGTCCTGACGGATCTGCACGATCGACAGGTTCGAACCCAAGGCGGAGGCCTGGGAGCGCAGCGAGGTGGAAGCGCTGCTCAGGTTGGCAACGACCTTGTTGGTGGCGGCGTTGTCGATGAAGTCGACACCGCTCGTCAGGTTCGAGAGACCGAGGCCCGCCGCATTGAAGGTGACACCGGTGATGCTCAACGTGGACTTACCGGTCTCGTTGAACGTCAGCTTGAGCTGGTCACCGCTGAGCAGGTTGACGCCGTTGAACGAGGCATCCTGTGCCGTGGTGGTGATCTGGGCCAGGATGTTGTTGTACTGGCTGACCAGGTTGCTGCGGACGGCCTGGGCCTGGGAGTCAACGATCGGCGCCGACGCGGTCGAGAAAGCGAGCGCGCTGGTGACGGTGCCGCCGATCACGCCGCCGGAGGCGGCCGAGCCCAAGGTCGACGACGCGTAGTCGTTGGTCGAGGAGATCGACAGCTTGCCGGCCGCGTCGAGCGTCGCGGCCAGGTTGTTGGCCAAGAGCGCAGCGTTCAACTGATCGAGCGTCTTGACCGAGCCGGCAGTGCCATCGCCGAAGGTGACGTTGACCGCCGCGCCGCCGTTGAAGGAGGTGAAGGTCAAGGTCTTGCCGTTGATGCCGCCAGCGCCCGCGGTACGTGACGCGCTGAAGCTGGTGCCGCTGCCGGTGGCGCCGGTCAAGCCGAACACCGACAGGGCGTTGCCCGTCGCGGTGATCGACAGATCGTTGGTGGTGCCGGTAGAGAGCTGAAGCACGCCGCTCGAATTGATCGACGAGTTGGTTTGGCCGCTCGCGGTGGTGACCGTCGCCGTACCGCCAGAATTGCTCGCGGTGCGCACACCGGTGGCAAGATCGACCGCCTTCAGCACGTCGGCGACCGTCGCCGCCTGCAAATAGACCGTGGAGTTGCCGCCGCCGTCGGTTACGACGTTGCCGCTAACGCCGGAGCCGGACGCAACGGCGCCTGCACCCGGTGTCGGGGCGTTCTTGAAGGTGACGATCTTGCCGTTCACGTTCAGCGTGGCGCCGTCCTGGACCAGGTTGCCGAGGGTGGCGGCGCTGGTGATGCGGGTCGCGCCGACCGTGGTGATGCCTGAACCAGACGCGGTGGTGAGACCGAAAGCCTTGAGGAAATCGGCCTTGCCGCTGACGCTCAGATCGGCACCGGTCGAGGTCTTGAGGCTGACCGCGCCTGCCGTAATCGAGGAAGCGGTCTGGCCGGCATTCGCCGCGGTAAGGGTTGCAGCACCGGCGCTAACCGTTGCCGAGCCCACGCCGCTGGCGAGATCGATGGCCGTCAGCACATCGCCGACCGTCGCGGTCGAGGTTGTGGAGCTGGCGCCGATGTAGATGATCGAATTGCCGTTGCCGTCGGTCGCGATGTTGCCCGCAACACCATAACCGGACGGAGCAGACGCTGCCGCCGGGGCCGCACCGGCCTTGAAGGTGACGCTATGTCCGTTGACGGTGAAGCTGTCGCCGTCGGCAACCGTTGCCGTTCCAAGGCCGGGGGCCGCGCCGCCGGTATTGTTGAGCAAGGTCGCTGCGGTGATGGCCGCAGGCGCAGTTGCGTTGTCGTTCACCGCGGAGCCCGTCTTGGTGCCGACCAGACCGCCGAGCGTCAGGGCCGAAGTCGCCGCGGTAGTGCCGCCGGCGGCGCCGGAATACAGCACGTTGCTGGCCGCGGTCGCGCTGGTGAAGGTCGTGGTGCCGCGCAGGTCGGTCGCGGCCGCGCCGGCGATCGTCGCCGAAACATTCGACTTGGTGGAATAGCCCACGGTGGTCTGCAGCGACTGATTGGCGATCGACTTCGCGGTATCGACCAGCTTCTGCAGCGAGGTGATGCCGGTGTTGGCCGCCTGCAGGACCTGCACGCCGTTGCTGATGCCGTCCAGCAGGTTGCTGATGTCGCTGGCGCGGCCGTCGAGCGACTGGGCGGTGAAATAGTTGGTGGGATTGTCGAGCGCGGTATTCACTTTCTTGCCGGTCGAGAGACGGCTCTGCGTGGTCGCGAGCAGGTCGGCGGTCGACTGCAGCGAAAGCAGGTTCTGGCGAACCGAGGACGAAAGAACGATGCCGGACATTTTTCATACCTTTCTGGTGTGAAATTGGAGTGCGAGCGTACTCCCGATCTTTTTTGATCAGGCGACGGCTCACCTTGGAACCAAGTTTCTAAGAAAAAATGAATCGTTACCGCCAAAAATCGAGGTAACCGCAGCACGAAACAGCTAGGTCGCTGGGGTCTTACTCCGCAATAGTACTGATACGACTGCACATCCGGCCCGTGGGTCAAAAACCGCGTAAATTTCTGTTCACCAATGGTTAACCATAATCGGAAAGGATTACGGCCGCAGCGGCCACAACACTACCGACGCGCATCTGGCGCTAATCAAGGCCGACACTCATTTGAATTCGCGGTAACGATCGCCTGCGCGAGAGGCGGCAACGGAGAACGTGAATGGCTTTAAAAGTTGAGCTCAAGCCGAACGAGCGGATCATCATCGGCGCCTGCGTGATTACCAATACCGATCAGCGTGCCCGGCTGTTGATCGACGGCGACAGGATTCCGATCCTGCGCGAGAAGGACATCCTGACGTCTGATACGGCGGACACGCCGGCCAAGCTGGTCTATCTCGCCGTGCAACTGATGTACCTGTCACCGGATCCGATGGCGCATCATCCGACCTATTTCAGTCTGGTGCGCGACATTCTGAGCGCCATGCCGAGCGCCTGGCCCTTCATCGAGGGGATCAACAACCACATCCTGAACGGCGATCTCTATCACGCGCTGAAGGACTCGAAAAAGCTGATCGGCCACGAAGAGAAGCTGATTCAGAATGCGAGGGACCTGCAGGCATCCGATAGCGCGGCCGACGCCGAGCGCCAGTCGGCGTAACGCAGAAGTTCCGGCACGCAACGTAAAAAGGCCTCCGACAAGGAGGCCTTTCGCGTTTCGGAACGAATGCATACCAATCAAAGGTACTTCAGCAGGCTGGTCTGGTAGAGCGTCGCAGTGGTTTGATACGAGGCCTGCAAGGCGGTCTGCAGCGCCAGGATCTTGGTCGCCACCTCGTCGGTCGATATACCCTCGATCGAGTCGAGCATGGTCTGCGCCATGCCCTTGAGCTGGGCCTGCCGATCCGTGGTCGACTTGACAGCGTGTTGCGCGCCGGCGAACTCCGCCTGGATATCCTGAAGCGACTGGTAGCCGGTCTGCGGCGCGAGATTGGATCCGATGCGCTCGCTGAGCGCGGTACTCTGCCCGCTGGCGTTCGGATTGGCGGCATCGGTCGTGACCGCCGCGTAAACCGCGACGTTCTGCAGCAGATGCCGGAACGCCTGTTCGTCGGCGCGCGCGCCATACTGAACGGTGATCGACTGGTCGACGCGCGCAACCGCAGTGCCTCGCGCCGAATCAGAACCGATTTCGCCGGTGTACCAGATCACGGTGTTGGCCGGCGTCCCGGCCACCAGCGTTGTCGCCGTAGCGAATGGCGGGCCGCCGACCCGCAGCGGTGCCGGGCTCGCGGTCACCGTGGCGCCGAAGCCGAGCGTCCCGAACGCAGCGGTGTTCGAGCTCGTGACCGTCAGATCGCTCGCGTTGCCGCCATGCAGCGTGATCGCGCCGCCATTGACGGTCGAGGGATTGGTGGTGCCCGTGATCGAATCGATCTTCTTCAACAGCGTCTGAACGTCGTCGGTGACGTTGAGCTGGTTACCGGTCGCGCCGGAAGCGACAAACGTGATCGCCGTGCCGTTGACGGTGATGGTGTCGCCGACGGCGAAATCCGTAATCAGCGAATCCGATGGCGCGGCACCGGACAGCAGGGTCGCGCCGGTGATCGGCGCCGGGATCGTATCCTTGTTGTTGACCGCGCTTCCTGCGATCGTTGCCGACGGATTGAAGAAACTATCCGACGCCTTGATCGCGGACGCGGCCACCAGCGAAGTGTCGGCCAGCTTCTGTATCGACGCGGTCAGCGCGGCCTGCAAGTTCACGGTGGTTGCGGCGGTATCGACACCGATCTGGAAGGTGCCTGCCGCGGGCGGCGTGGTGGTGGTCGTTAGCGCCGTGAGTTCGATCGACTCGGTGGTGCCGTCGGGAAGATCGAAATTGAACTTCACCTTCTCGCCATTGTTGGGGTTAACGGCGCCGAGATCGACCGTCGCCGCGATTGGCACGCCGGTCGGCTGAGTCAACGTCACGCCGGTCAGGGTCGAACTCACCGAGGAAAGCTTGAGACCGAACGCCGAACCGTCTTCGGCGACACTGGTGACGGTTGTCGTCAGCGGCGGCGAGGTCACGGCGAGCCGTCCCATCGGGGCGGCGCCAGGCCCCTGATCCGCCTGCCTGCGTTCGTCGATCATCTGCGTCAGGCCGGCCTGGGTCCCGACACCGTAGAGCATATCGCTGGCAGGCGCCGTCGCAGGCCGGTCGGTGGCGCGTCCGGAAAACAGATAGCGGTCGCCGGACTGGGTGTTGAGCATGGAAATGGCATTGGCGAACGCGGCCTGCGCCGTGATCTGGCCGGAGGTCTGACCGTTGTTGTTGAGCACGATGGTCGAGGAGGTGGACGCGCTCTTGACGGAGCTGCCGACGTTCGCCAGCCCCTGCAGCGACAGGTTCGCGACGTTTATGCGCGTCTGCACGTTGGCCGCACTGTCCGCATAGGCGTTGATGTTGGCGATCTGCGCGCGCAGGCCGAGCGCAAATGCCCGGTCCGGGCCCTGGCCTGCATAGGTCGAGGAAACCTTGCCGCTGGCGAGCTGCGTCTGCAGGTCGTCAAGCTGACTTCTGAGATTGAGGATCGACGCCCCGATATAGGATGTCTTGCCGCTTACGCCGACGATTGACATGGAAGCCTCACATTGCCCGGATCAGCACGTCGTACATATCCTTGACCGTAGCCATCACGCGTGCGTTGGCCGAATAGGAATTCTGCAGCGCCAGGAGATGCGCCATCTCGTCGTCGATGTTGACGCCCGAGGTTGCGTTCGCCTTGTTCTGCAGGGTGTTCAGAACGACCTCCTGCCCGTCCGCCAGCAGCGCGGCGGAGCTCGCGGCCTCGCCTTGCATGCTGATCACCTGTCTGGCGAAATTCAGCAGCGTGCCGGTGAACGGCGTTCCGGTGGTGCCGATGCCGGTCTGCGGCGAATACCGGTAGGTGCCGGTCATCAGCTGACCGAGGATGAAATCGGAGCGCGTGGTATCGCCCGCGGCGGTGAGCGGATTGGTTGAATAGACGATCGTGCGGGAGGGATCGCCGAGCAGCGCGGTGTTGACGCTGATGCGGCCGGCGAGGCCCGTTTGCTGGGAACCATTGGCGGTCAACGCGCCGGTATAGAGCGCGCCGCCATCGCCAAACAGCGGAAGCTGGGCGCTGCCGCCGGTAAGCGACGACACGGTCTTGGTGACCGAGGCCGCGATGACGTCGGTCCGGTTCGGCGCGCCATCATCCAGCACGCGCAGCGTCGATCCTGATGGATTCGAGAATTGCAGGCTGGCGCTGGCGCCGAGCGCCGCGTTGAGCTGGGTAACGACGGAGGCCATGCCGCCGGAGAAATCGATGCCGAGCACTTCGTCGTTCGGATCGAGCGTCGCGTTATTGCTCAGCGGCAATATGCTAGGATCGTCGACCCGCACCACCGAAAGATTGTGCGTGATGCCGGTGATGTTGTCCTTGTAAGTGATCCGCGCGACGTTGCCGGTCTGCAATCCCGCCAGATCGAGATCGAAGCCGGCCTGCGGCAGTACGCTGGCAGGAGCTGCGACGCCCGCCGTGGTCCAGTCCGACAGCGCGCTCGACATCGACGCCGCGAACTGATCGATCTGCGCCTGCGCCTTCACCAGCGAGTTGTCGCGCAACTCGAGATAGGCAGCGAGCTTGCCCGACCGAATCGCGGAGGTGGCGACCATGTCGTAGCTGCCACCATGCGGAAAATCGATGGTGATGGTGCCGAGATTGCTCTTCAGCGGATCCGGATCGTACAGCGTGTTCGGCGTCACCGTGCCTTGCGGATTGAACGACAGCTTCGCCGCCTCGGTTCCCACCAGCTGCACGCCGGAATTGGTGAACAGCGTCACCTGATTCAGGTTGTTGGTGACGACGCGAATGTCCATCAGCTGCGACATCTGATCGATATACTGGTCGCGCTGATCGAGCAGCGACGCCGTCGAGGCATCGGTTCGGCCGTTGTTCTGCAACTGGTTGTTGATGAGCGCGATCTGCGTCAGCGCGTTGTTCGCCACGTTGATGGAATCGTTGATGCCGGTTTCGGCGTTGGCGCGCAGGTTCTGGATACCCTGCGTGGTGGCGTTGAGCTGCTGCGCCAGCGCCTGCGCGGCATTGACGACGCCGATTCGCGCCGACGCCGAGTCCGGGCTGGTCGAGAGTCCCTGAACCGCCGTGGTCAG
>JAYSPJ010000201.1:0-2627 GCA_043722155.1 Bradyrhizobium sp. | reverse complement strand
CCCTATGTGTTCGAGCATCCAACCCATTGAAGCATACCCCTAAGCAGAAGACTCCAAACATAGGTCCGCCAAGCACCCGCAAGGGAGTTTGCCGCCTGCCAATGCCAACCCTGAAACCTCCGCCTACCCTCCAGCCGACAGCTGGTAGGAGACCCAGGCGTCGGTCGAGCTTTATTTTTCGGACGTTGCCCGCTCGGCGATTCTGGCGAATATCTCGTCCAGTTCCGCGCCGATGGATTTGAGAGCATCTCCGCCATCATCGGCATATGGCGCAAAGACAGCGCTGGGCTTCTTGTAGGAAAGCGTCGCCGTACCGTCCTGATTTTCCGTGACGTAGATGCGAATTGGAGCCTCTATGCCGGCGGCTACGCTCGAACCCAGCATCCGTCGCGCGAAGTCGTTCCGGAAAACGCCAAACACCTTGTTCCCCGGAATCGTAAAGCCTGCCGCCTTCGCACCCTCGGACGCGCTCGCCGACGTTACGATCCCCATTTTTTCGGATTTTACGGTTGCCTCAAGCCGCTCGACCAATGCCTGGTAGGATTGCCGTGCGTCGACGACGATCCACCCTGCCCGCGTCTTGATAGTGCCTGCGGAAGCCGCCGAAAGGCCGATGAAAAGTACTGCAATCGAAAGCGCCAGTCGCGCCATGGTTTGTCCTTTCGCTTGAATGACGAAATCTGCGAGGCGTGCGTCTCGGCCGGTTCGGTGGTAGTTGGTCATTGAACGAGTTCACCCTCGAGTACGAAGCGACGCTCGGTCGGAGCCGTAGGCACCAGGTGAAATGTTCCCGCGCCTTTGAGCTTTCCGAGCTTTCCCGTTCCGCTGACGACCTGCCAGACGCCGTTGTCCAGGAGCTTGGGCTTTCCGTCCGCGCCCGGCACGAACACGGCCTGGATCGTCCACTTGATGTACGCCTTGTCGCCGTCAGGCTTCGTGAATTCAAGGTAGCCGCGCGGTTCGCCGCCAATACCGGGAATGATGTCGTGCGCGCCGTATTCCTGCACAGCAGCATCGCCAAGCGGGCCTTGACCGCTCGATTTTCCCTCGCGCCGGACCAGCAGGAAGAAATGCTTGCTGGCGTCCGCAAAATCCAGCTTGATCGCTTCCTTCTGAGCGACGAGTGCATCGAACTTCACTGGCTCCGCACATGCACTCGTGCCGAACCCCGCTGTGAGAGCAGTGATCATTGCAATACTTGCTGCGATCGTTTTCATTTTTTCTTTCCTGGTCTTTGGACGGATGGATTCAGAGGCGAGTGGTCAGATTTGTCAGCCAGTCCGGCATGGCATTCGTCAACAACGTTTCGACGATCTTGTCGAGGCCGGTGAGCACGAAGGCACCGACGAACGCAAATGCCGCGCCCATAACGGGCTTGGCGATGCGTGATGTCCTGGCCAACAGATCTCGCCGGGCGAAGATCGCCTGCCTGGAACCATAGGCGAGCGCCAGGACGGGCGTAGCCGCGCCAAGCCCGAAGACCGCCATCACGGCGGCCGCCTTGATCACTGTGTCACCCTGAGCCGCAAGCCCGATCGCGGCTCCGAGTGTTGGACCGGAACACGGCGACCAGATCGCTCCCAGCAAACCGCCGAGTACGAACTGCCCCGCAAGGCCGGATGGTTGGATGCGATCGAGCAATGTCTGCCCGCCGGTTGCGACGGGAGCGGCGAAAGCCGCCAGTCTCCCCTGCAGCGCAGGAATAAGAAGTACAACGCCCATGGCCAGCATGAGCATCGCGATGGCATATCTGAGCGTGGCGGAATCCAGGCCGATATTGAAGCCGACGGAGGCGATTATGGTACCAAGCAGGGCGAACGATGTCGCAAGCCCGGCAGCCAGAACAACCGGTCCCCAGGCATGCTTCTCAAGCACGCCGAAGAGAACAATCGGCAGCAATGGGAGCACGCATGGCGACAGGGTCGATAACGCGCCAGCAGCGTAACTGAGCGCCAGATTGCCGATCTCGGGCACCCTCAGAGCCCTTTCGAGACAAGCGCCCTGATGCTCGCGGGATTGGTATCGCCCGTTGACCTGCCAACCTCGTTGGCGCCCTTGAATACGATGAGGGTGCTCTGACTTTGGACCCGAAAGCGCTTCAGGACATCCTTCGCGCTATCGAAATCCACCTCATAGACCACCAGGTTCGGTGTCGATTTCTCGATTTCCTGGACGATTGGCCGCTGTACCTTGCACGTCGGACACCAGGGCGCGGTGACGTCGACGAGGATGGGCTTTCCAGCCGCTTGCGCTTGCTGGAACGCACTCGTATCGAACGGTTGTCCGGCATGGGCGACCAGCGACGACCCGAGAAGGAATGTTGATGCGATCAGTGTCTTTAAGGATTTCAATAACATGTCCGATGTATCTCCGCGGAGGGCAAGGCGGTCAGCCTTGGGGTTTCGCTACGGAGCCAGCGGAAGTTACACATACGCCGCAAAATAGGAGGCGGCCAAAATCCAGCCTCGGGCGGCTTCCACGTTCCCGGAGCAATTTTCATGGCTTCCGCCGCATCAGCGGCAGATCTCTGCTAGAGCGGTTTCCACTTGAAATGGGTCACTACGCGTATCCGGCATGTCGAAAGTAGTTAGCGCACTGCTCGGGTGCAAATGTTTTGATAAGCTTTC
>JAYSPJ010000200.1:0-3758 GCA_043722155.1 Bradyrhizobium sp. | reverse complement strand
CGACAGCTCGGATTCCGCAGCACCCGCCATCGCCTCGATCTCCGCGGTGACGGACTCCACGATCGGAATCAGTTTTGCATCGGGATTGGCGCCGGGCGGCGCGTCATAGAGGCCGTCGATATCCGACAGCAGGATCAACAGGTCCGCGCTCGCCATGGTGGCGACGCGCGCGGCGAGGCGGTCATTGTCGCCGTAGCGGATTTCATTGGTGGCGACGGTATCGTTTTCGTTGATCACGGGTACCGCGCGCCATTCCAGCAGCTTGGCGATGGTCGAGCGCGCATTGAGGTAGCGGCGGCGTTCCTCGGTGTCCTGCAGCGTCACCAGGATCTGCCCGGCGCCGATGCCGTGATGGCCCAATACCTCCGACCAGATCCGCGCCAGCGCGATCTGCCCCACCGCCGCGGCGCCCTGGCTTTCCTCGAGCTTCAGCGTGCCGCGCGGCAGTTTCAGGCGGCTGCGGCCGAGCGCGATCGAGCCCGACGAGACGATCAGCAGTTCGCGGCCCTCGCCGTGCAGTTTTGCCAGATCGGCGGCGAGCGCCGCGAGCCATGCCGCGCGGACCTCTCCCGCGTCGGAGTCGATCAGCAGCGACGAGCCGACCTTGACGACGATGCGGCGGAAATTTTTCAGCGAGGGGCGGGTCATGGATGATGGTTCAAATCTAGCATGCATCTCTGGTGAGGGCTCGCCCCGATGGGACATCGTCATTGCAAGCGAAGCAATCCAGCTTTGGCTAGGCGAAAGGAAAGCTGGATTGCTTCGTCGCAAGCAATGACGGTTTGGCGGAGTTTTGCAGCCGGACCGAGCTAGCGCAAGTGAGAGCTCAAGCCTGCGGCGTCGCCGGCGACCACGGCTCGGCCTGGGCGGCGCCCTTGGCCTTGATCGACACCGGGGCTTCGCCGATCACCTCGACCAGCGCCCGCAGCGCGTCCTTGACGCCTTCGCCCGTGACACCCGACATCAGCAGCGGGGTCTTCCTGGCGGCGCGCTTCAGCCGGTCCTTCTGCTTCTTCAATTCGTCCGGCGTCACGGCGTCGATCTTGTTCAGCGCGACGATCTCGATCTTGTCGGCGAGATTGCCTTCATACGCGTCGAGTTCGGTCCGCACCGTCTTGTAGGCCTTGCCGGCGTGCTCGCAGGTCGCATCCACCAGATGCAGCAACACGCGGCAGCGTTCGACATGACCGAGAAAGCGATCGCCGAGGCCGGCGCCTTCATGCGCGCCCTCGATCAGGCCCGGAATATCCGCCAGCACGAATTCGCGGCCGTCGACATCGACCACGCCGAGCTGCGGATGCAGCGTCGTGAAGGGATAGTCGGCGATCTTGGGCTTGGCGGCGCTGACCACGGAGAGGAAGGTCGACTTGCCGGCGTTGGGCAGGCCGACCAGGCCGGCGTCCGCGATCAGTTTCAGCCGCATCCAGATCCAGCGCTCTTCGCCTTCCTGGCCGGGATTGGCGTTGCGCGGCGCGCGGTTGGTGGATGATTTGAAATGCGCATTGCCGAAGCCGCCATTGCCGCCTTCGGCCAGCACGAATTTCTCGCCGAGCGCGGTGAAATCGTGAATCAGGGTCTCGCGGTCCTCGTCGAACAGCTGCGTACCCACGGGCACCTTGAGCACGATCGGCTTGCCGTTGGCGCCATGGCGGTCCTTGCCCATGCCATTGGTGCCCTTCTGAGCCTTGAAGTGCTGCTGATAGCGGTAGTCGATCAGTGTGTTGAGCCCGTCGACCACTTCGATGATGACATCCCCGCCGCGGCCGCCATTGCCGCCGCTGGGTCCGCCGAACTCGATATACTTCTCGCGGCGGAACGCCACGCAGCCATTGCCGCCGTCGCCGGAGCGGATATAGACCTTTGCTTCGTCAAGGAATTTCATGGGCTACAGGTAGTGCAGGGGGGCCCAAGGGGCAACCTCTAGATGCCCGAATATCTGCGAAAAGCTCGTAGTTTTGGGCCTTTGGGACTTACGCCGGTATTTGAGGGCGCTATCTGTGCATGGGGTTGAATTGCGAAATTTGGAAGACCTCACCCCGGCCAGCACTGCCCGCCGCCATCGACCCTAAGCACCTTGTCCGTCTGCCGCGAGATCGAGGCCGATGGCGCGGGGCTATCACGACCCGGCGGGCCGCCGGCGGATCAGAAACTTCTGCAGTCCCTCCAGCACCAGTTCGCGGCGCTGATTGAACACGGTGCTGCGCAGGGCCACCACGCCGGTGCTGCGGCCGGGCACCAGCTCGGTCACCTCCAGCGCCGGATAGAGGGTATCGCCGGCATAGACGGGTTTTAGAAATTTGCTCGACTGTTCGAGAAACCCGACCAGCGATTCCTCCACCAGATAGGGAAACAGCCCCGCCCCCGGCGCGGTGTGGGCCAGGGTCTGGAAACCGTGCGCCAGCAGGTCCGGCATGCCGCGGGCGCGGCAATATTCGACGTCGTAATGGATCGGATGGGTGTCGCCGCTCGCGGTCTGGAAGGCGGCGAACACCGCCGACGTCTGGGTGCGGCTGGGAATGACAAAACGCTCGCCGAGCACGAAATCCTCGAACCAGCGTTGCTGCGGCACCATGCGGTGTGCGGCGGGATCGAACTCGGTCATGCCTGATTTCCCGTGGGGTTTGCACTCATGCGTATCGCAGAGGTGTTGCTGCGGCAATCCGTTCTGCCTAATTCGTCGTGCCCGGGCTTGTCCCGGGCATCCACGTCTTTAAAACAGCGTCACGCCAAGACGTGGACGGCGCGGAACAAGCCCGGCCAGAACCAAGAACAGTGGAAACGCCCGGTCACCAATGACTCTGCTTGCAAAAATCTCGACCGGGCTGGACGAGCGTTCCGCGCGGCTGGCCGGCATCGGACTGATGCTGCTGGCGATCTTCATGTTCTCGTTCGGCGATGCGCTGGGCAAGTTCATGGTCGCAACCTATTCGGTCGGGCAATTGCTGTGGTTGCGCGCCTGCGCGGCGCTGCTGGTGCTGCTGCCGATGGTCTGGCGGCAGCGCGCGGCATTCGGCAGACTGGAACGGCCGTGGCTGCAGCTGCTGCGGGTGACGCTCTCCACCCTCGAAGTCGCGGCGTTTTTCATCGCGACCGTCTATCTGCCGCTCGCCGACGTCATCACCTATTATCTGGCGGCGCCGATCTTCGTCACCGCGCTGTCGGCGCTGGTGCTGCGCGAGCACGTCGGCTGGCGGCGCTGGAGCGCGGTCCTGATCGGATTCGGCGGCGTGCTGATCGCGCTGCGGCCGTCGGCGCAGACGGTGAGCTGGCCGGCCATGATCGCGCTCGGCGGCAGCCTGTCGTTTGCGCTGCTCATGCTGATTACCCGCTCGCTGCGGGCGACGCCGGACATCGTGCTGGCGACCTCGCAGTTTGCCGGCACCTTCGCGCTCGGCGCGCTGCTGTCGCCGTTCGGCTGGGTGACGCCCAGCCTCGGCAGCCTCGGTCTGTTCGCCGCGGCAGGCTTCATCTCGGTGGGCGCGCTGCTGTGCGTCAATCGCTCGCTGAAACTCGCGCCGGCCAGCGTGGTGGTGCCGTATCAATATTCGATGATCGTGTGGGCGGTCATGTTCGGCTATTTCGTATGGGGCGACGTCCCGCAGCCGGCGACCATCGTCGGCGCGGCCATCATCATCGGCGCGGGGATCTATATCTTCTGGCGCGAGCAGAAGCTCGGACGCGAGGAAACGGTGGTCAATCCGCCGGCGTAAGGGCGCGAATCTATCAGTCCGTCGTCCCGGCCTTGAGCCGGGACCCAT
>JAYSPJ010000199.1:0-4536 GCA_043722155.1 Bradyrhizobium sp. | reverse complement strand
GCAATCATGCCATCGGCAACCGATGAGTCGCGGCCGAGCATTGTGTGGTATGCATCGAATTGCGATGGCACCAGCGGCGCGATGGTATAACTCAGGAGGCCGGTCGCATCGAACGCTTCGAGGGAATAGCCGTTGGCCCTTAACGCTGCCAACGGATCGGACCGACGGCCCTCCTTCATAAACGGAAGAAACGCATACGACGCCGTGCCATATAACAGCGAGAAGGTGCCGTATTGCGTGAGGTGCCCGCCGGCATAATGCTGTTGGGCGGCGGCGCAGTTCGGCCGCGCTGCCATCTGCGCGAGATGTGGCATCACCTGCCCAGTCATCACATCCCAGCGAAGCGACTCGGCGAGCAGCACAACAATATCGGGACGCCGTGCGAACGTCACTGGCGCGGCCGTGGATGAGATTGGATATGCCGGTCGGGCATCGGGATAGCGGTTGGCCGGTCCAATCCAGAGTCCGTAAAACGGAAGTGCGGCGCGCGGAATGACACGTTCATCGTCCGGGTGGTCGAGGGCGACGAACGTGATTGCGGCGAGCAGGAAATACAGAAATGCCCGTCGCGGCAGTCGTGGTTCGATCCTGGTCCACCGCACACTCGGCCAATGTCTGCCGGCCAGATGCCAGAGGGCAGCGGACATCAGAAACGCGAGGGCAATGAGCCCCGCCGCCGCGGCGAAAACGCCACGGGGGAGTTGTTTGACGTCCGCCGTGCCCACTGCCGCCCACGTCGCCGCGCCGTATGGGTGCAGCCCCAGGACTACGAAGGTCGTGACGTCGATCAGCAGGGAAAGGCCGATGATCGCCGCGAGAGTCAACGCGGCGATCAGTTCGCCTCGCGGCCCAAACAGCCAACGTGCGCCAGCGCCAACCAGAAACAGTGCGCTCGCAAGTCCGAGGAGCAACACCACGGCGTAAAACGCATAAAAAAGAATTTCGGTTCTTGTTCCGCCGTCCGCACGAATCGCCCGGACCATCCAGTGTTCGCTGCCGAATAGCAGCGCGGCTTGTAGCAGAAACGTCAGGGCAGCGAAGCGGACAAGCCGTCCAGACGGCTTGTAGCTGCGCCGGGGTACTCCTACTTCACGCACCGGAGCACCACCGCCGGCGGACAGTTCGCCCAGACCGTCTCGGTCTCTACCGTGCGAAAGGATTTTCGGAGCAGCCGCCGCAACAGCGCGAGTTTCGGCAGCCAATAGCAGTGCACGTATGCAAAGGTCCGAAAATGTCCACCAGGGCGCAGAAATCGTTCGGACACGGCGACCGTACTTTCCAGCGCCGCATCAGACATCAGTGCGAACGGGAGCCCCGAGACAATGAGATCCACCTGATCGTGCTGATGCGCCAAGTGGTCCGAAAGATTCGCCGCATCGTCGGGAATGATCGTGATCCCGGGGAAGCGAAGCCGTAGGTGGTCGCGAAAGGCTGGGTTTGTCTCGACGGCCGTGAAATGGGCCGGCGCCGGGTGCCGCTCCAGAATGGCCCGCGTGATCGCCCCGGTCCCCGAACCGAACTCCACGATCCGGCTCACCTCATCCCACGGGATTCCGCCGAGCATCGCGCGAGCCAGCGTCGGTGAGGACGGCGTAACCGAACCCACCTGTCGCGGGTTCTGCAGGTATTGCCCAAGAAAGCCAATCGCGTGTTTCACCGGGGGAACAGTATCACCCGCGCAGCACTTCCGCAGGGTAGGGCGCCCGCGATCTCACCGGCAGTCGGACCTTGCTAATATTCTGGGGTGAAAGCCGCCCTGCTCGGTCGTCTTGCGACGCTTGCCCTGCTTTGCGCTCCCAATTCTGGCAGGCGCCGCGGGAATTCGGCGGGGAATCATGCCCGGTGTCGAATTCGACTTCCTTGACGCGACTATCTCCTGTTCACAACGGTGCTGTTACCATATTGGAGGATTTTATGAAATACCTTTGCCTGATCTACGACGAAGAGCAGAAGATGGCTGGAATGTCCAAAATTGATGGCGAAACGATGATGGGCGAGTATGGCGCCTTCACCGCCAGCGTCCATGGTAGCGGCCATTACATCGCTGGCGAGGCACTGCAGCCCGTCTCCACTGCGTCGACCGTGCGTGTCCGTAACGGGAAGGTTTCGACCACCGACGGCCCCTTTGCCGAAACAAAAGAGCAACTTGGCGGATTCTATATGATTGAAGCCAAGGATCTGAACGACGCGATTTCCGTGGCATCGCGGATTCCGTCGGCGAAGAGCGGAAGCATCGAAGTCCGGCCGATCCGGTCGATTCAATACCCGAAGTAGTGCGAGCGATACGAGGTTTCCACTCGTGAATGAGGACGCGGCCGACAAGGTGCGCGAAACGGTGGACGCCGTCTATCGCACCGAGTCGCGCCGCGTCCTCGCCACGCTGATACGCATCCTTGGCGACTTCGAGACTGCGGAAGAGGCGTTGCACGACGCATTCGCGGCGGCAGTTGAGAAGTGGCCGTCGCAAGGCGTGCCGGACAATCCGCGAGCCTGGCTCGTCTCGGCGGGCCGTTTCAAAGCCATTGACGCCATGCGCCGACGATCACGATTCGACAGGACGCTTGTGGAAATTGCGAATCCTATCGACGTCGATGATGGTGACGCAGCGGGAGATGAAGACGACGGTGTCGACGACGATCAACTTCGGCTGATCTTCACCTGCTGCCATCCGGCGCTGTCATCGGATGCGCAGATTGCTCTCACGCTTCGCGAAGTGTGCGGTCTCACGACCGAAGAAATTGCCAGCGCATTTCTGACCGCACCGCCAACCGTGGCTCAGCGCATCGTGCGTGCCAAAAACAAAATCCGCGATGCACGCATTCCGTATCAGGTGCCGTCGCGCGACGACTTGTCTCACCGGCTCGACAGCGTATTGCAGGTCATTTATCTCGTGTTTAACGAAGGGTACTCGGCGTCATCCGGGGCGTCGTTGACGCGCCACGATCTGTCCGCCGAAGCCATTCGTCTGGGCCGGCTGATCAGTGGGCTATTGCCCGAGCCCGAAGTCATTGGGCTACTCGCGCTGATGCTGCTACACGAGTCACGGCGAGCGGCACGATCGTCCGCGACGGGCGAACTGGTGCTCATGGACGACCAGGATCGCTCGCTCTGGAATCGTGATCAGATCGCGGAAGGATCGGCGCTGGCGGAACGGGCATTGGCATCGCATCGCATTGGCCCGTATTCCCTGCAGGCGGCCATTGCAGCCGTGCACGGCGAAGCACAGAGTGCAGCGGCGACCGATTGGGCCCAGATCGTCGGATTATATGATGTGCTGTTACGGGCCGACCCGTCGCCCGTGGTGGAGCTGAACCGGGCTGTGGCGATCGCTATGCGTGACGGCGCAGCGGCGGGGCTGGCCTTGATCGATGGGATTCTGGCGCGCGGTGATCTGGCAGACTACCACTTCGCGCATTCGGCGCGTGGCGAGCTGTGCCGGAGGCTCGGTCAGGCGACGGAAGCCCGTGCCGGGTATCGACGAGCGCTCGCCCTTGCGCGGCAGGAACCGGAACGGAGATTTCTCGAACGGCGATTGGCCGAACTCCAGGGAGAGACATGCGCTACGTGATGAAGCAGAAGCTGTTCTCATGGGGCGGAGACTTTTACATCCGCGATGAACAGGGGCGCGACATCTACTTCGTCGACGGCAAGGTCTTCACGCTCGGCAAGCAATTGTCGTTTCAGGATCTCAATGGCAAAGAACTGGCCTACATCAAACAGCAGTTCATCGCGCTTACAGCGGAATACGACATTTCCCGCAGTGGTGCCATCGTCGCGCACGTCAAGGAGCAACTATTTTCCTTGTTGCACCATCGCTTTAATGTTGACGTACCAGGGCCGGATGATCTGGAGATTGAAGGCGATTTTCTCGATCACGAGTATGTCTTTCGCCGCGGCGACCGGGTGGTGGCGACGATTTCGAAGAAATGGTTTTCATTTCCCGAGACGTTTGGTATTGAGGTGTACGACGGGGAGGACGACATTCTGATCCTCGCCTGTGCGGTGGTGGTGGACGAGGCCAGTGAACGCCGGCATCGCCATCATGACTAGGACGGAGGCCGAAGGGGTTCACGCTGGCCCCGAAAGGGGTTAGGCTCCCTCACTATGCCGAAGAACAAAGATTCGCCGGCGTTTAACGAACGCCTGCGTGCTGCTGCGGAACTTCTGGAATCGATCGTCGATAACCGGGCGTTGCTTGCCGGCGTGCCGGAAGATGAGCGGACCCGCTTGCTCCGGATCGCCGGGGAACTCTCGCGCCCCGATGCAATTACCCGACGTCAATTGGTGAAAGCCACAAAGCGCAAGCGCAAAGCTGCCCGAGTCGATCGCGAAGAGGGCGCGCTACACGAAACAGGGATTCGTAAACTGCGCCGCCAAACGGTGTTTACGACGCCGAATGTTTTTCCTCCATCGAACTTTGTACAGCAGGACATCGCGGACGAACCCGAATTTCGAGAGGCGCTCGAACCGCAAAATTGCTACGTGTGCAAGAAGAACTACACGACGCTGCATCACTTTTACGATCAACTCTGTCCG
>JAYSPJ010000198.1:0-2910 GCA_043722155.1 Bradyrhizobium sp. | reverse complement strand
ACGCGGCCCGTCGGCAACACTTCGGCATTCTTCAGGGCGGCGGTCAGCAGCTGCTGCTTCTTCGCTTCGTCGAGCAGCTCATAATCCGGTTGGGAGAGCAGCTCGGCGATCGCCCGGGCATGCGGTCCGGAATGCTGGCGCAGGTCGAGCCGGACCATGCCCAACCCAAAAACATCGATGCAGATCAGTGCGTCGCGCAGCTCCCCGCAGGCCAGCGGGGCCGCCCGATCACGCAGGAGGTCCGCTTCGATTTGCGCCAGGATGCCGCGCACTGTTTCAGTCTTGGCCTGTTTGCGATCGGACTCGGACAGCTCAAGCAGGTCGGCATCAGCTTGGGCGAGCAGACGTTCACGCAGGCTGCTTAAAATGATCCGATAGGGTTCGCGCGGATAGCGTTGCCCGACCCGGGCCATCAGATCGGAGGATGACCGGCACTCCTCCGCCATCCGGCGGATGACCGGGGCGAAGCGGGCGCGCCGTTCGGAAACCGTGAGCGAACCCGCGAGACTGTAGAGCACGTCGCCCAGTTTCTTGATCGCCATCCGGCGGTTCATGCGGAGCACCTGTGCCGTGACCTCGGCCGTAACCCCGGGATTGCCGTCGCGGTCGCCGCCGATCCAGGAGCCGAAGGAGAGCCAGCGGTTGGGTGCGCGCACCCCGGGATAATGGCGGGTCAACGCCTCCTGCAGTTCTGCATGCAGCTGGGGCAGCAGCTGGTAGAGCGTGCGGTCGAAATACCACAGTCCGGTCCGGGCCTCATCCGTCACCTCGGGCCGCTCGGTGCGGCTGCGGTCGGTCAGCCAGAGCGACACGATCTCGCGGCGGATGTCGTCCGGGGCGTGCTGGATTTCCTCCAGGGTGTGGCTGCGCAGGATGCCGCCCAGCGTGACCAGCTTCTCCAGCATGGTGCGGCGCTTGGATTCGGTCGGGTGCGCCGTGAACACCAGCTCGATCGCCAGTTGGCGGACCAGCCTGTGTATCTTTTGTTTGGAGACGCCCGACTGCTTCAGCTCGATCACGGCGGCCTCGATGGACTCACGCTGCGGTTCGCTGGCCGAGCCGGCGGCCAGCAGGGATCGATGGCGCAGGTTGCGCTCCCGGAGCAGGCGGATGCGGAAATTCTCCTCGGCCAGGTTGACCAGTTCGAAATAGAGCGTGAAGGCCATTGCCTGGTTGAAGGCCTCCGCGGAGGTCAGCCGGCCGATCGCCTGGGCCAGGCTGCGGGCAGCGACGACATCGCCCGACCGGCTGCTCTTGGCCAGTGTGCGCAGCGATTC
The DNA here is from genome assembly GCA_043722155.1 of Bradyrhizobium sp. Taxonomy (GTDB): domain Bacteria; phylum Pseudomonadota; class Alphaproteobacteria; order Rhizobiales; family Xanthobacteraceae; genus Bradyrhizobium. Next base: position 1,633 of record JAYSPJ010000198.1, on the reverse strand, counting down.
GACAGTATTCAGGGTGCCCTCGCCCTCGAGCGCCGCGATGGTACGACCCAGCGTCGCGCCGAGGCTCCGGATCTCGGCCCGGAGGTCGCTGAGCTGATCGCGTGCCTTGTTGGTTGCCATCGCAGAAGGAAATACGCAGTTATCCTGCCGGGGCGAAAGCGAAATAATCTACTCGCGGCGTCATACCACTCGAAGTGGCGCCATTGACAGTCCGGTGCGACCTGACCACGGTGCCCGCATGAAAGCCATGCAGCCGGCGTCAGCGCGAGCCCTGACTGTGACGGCGGCATTTGTCTTGTTCGGCGGTTTTCTGGTCCCTTCACCCTCCGGTACGTTTTTCGCCTTTTGCCTGGCGGCGTTATTGACTGCGTTTCCCGCGATCTTCGGTGCGGGCAAGATCCGCCTCACCGCCGTGGTTCTGCTGCTCTGCTCCCTCGGTCTTGCCGCCGGCAAATACCCGGACTTCAGAACTGAGCAGGAACGATACCGGCAGCGAACCAAAGCGGCCCGGCTTGCGGTCATGCTTGGGGAAAATTCGACCCACCCGGGAACATGAAAGCACGCTGGATTATCGCGGTGGCATTATTGATCCCGGCGACGGGAGCGGGCTACATGACATGGTTGAGCTGGATGGCGGGCGAGGACAACAAATGGTTCTTCGGAGTTATCGCCGGATTCTTCCTGCTCATGGCTGCGGCACCGTTCCTGCCGGCCGGGAAGAGCAAACCCAAGCCCGAGCCGGAACCGTCTCCCAACACCCGCTTTGTCCCGCATTGGTTCATGCTGCTGGCAGTGCTGGTGCTAGTGCTCTCAATCATCCTGGCCATCGTCGGCGCCGTCCTTCGTCACTGATCAGCGCCATTCGCCTGACCTCCGTCTTGTCCGCGATAGCTTGAGGAGCGACGGCGGAAGCCTTGGCGCAGGAGGTTGGCGCGCTATCTCCACTCGTGGCGGGGGTGGCGGCGGGAGAGCGCGGGCTTGAGCTTCGGGTAGACCTCGCGCCAGAAGGCTGATGAAATAGTCGGTAGTCCGTGACATTGACAGAGCAGGCCTCCTGACACATCCTCCCGTCATGAAATCCCTTTGGGAAATCGAGGATGCCATCGCCAAGCTGCCAAAGGAGTCGCAGCAGCAATTGTTCCGCGACATGCCGGCCCTGTGCCCGGATGTTTTCCCGGCCGACGGCTGGGATGCTATTCTGGCTGACCCGACTCCCCGTCCGGCGCTCACATCGCTAATTGATCAGCTGGAGGCCGACTATCGCCAGCAACCCGCGAAGTTTCTGGCCGTGAACGAAAATACATTGGGCGATGGCAAGTGACCTCGCTGGGCACGGCTGAATTCTGGCAGCGTTACCGGAGTCTGCCGCCGGATATCCGCCTGGCGGCTCAGGAAGCCTATCGGAAGTTTGCGGCCAATCCGGCTCATCCCGGACTTCAACTTGAAAGGCTGAGGTCAGATGCGCGGGTCTGGTCGGTTCGGGTCACCCGCAACTATCGAGCCGCAGCCCTGCGCCAAGGCGATGATTGGCTATGGTTTTGGATCGGGTCTCACACCGACTTCGACCGGCGCTTCCCACGCTAACGCCATTCGTGACGCGGGTAGCGGCGGGAGAGCGCGGGCTTCGCCCGCG
>JAYSPJ010000197.1:0-5584 GCA_043722155.1 Bradyrhizobium sp. | reverse complement strand
GGCATCGGCAGGCGGTAGGTCTCTTCGCTGCACCAGCACGGCCCCTCGAGGCTGCAGGTGAATTCCGTCCCGCAGCCGGAACAGGCGAGACGGCGCGGCGCTGGATTTTCCAACCGGTCCGTCATGAATCGCGCCGCCTTGCGCCCAGGCTTCGATTCATCCTACCCCTTCGTAATCCCGTCGATCTCCGCGATTTCTTCCGCGCTCAGCGCCCAGTCGATTGCCTTGACGTTCTGCTCGACCTGCTCGACCCGCGTGGCGCCGGCGATCACGCTCGATACCTGCGGCCGCGACGCCAGCCATGAGAACGCCAGTTCGAGCATGCTGTGGCCGCGCTTCTGCGCAAACGCCTGCAGCTTCTCGACGATGTCTTCGTTGCGAGGGGTGACGTAACGGTCGCGCAAAGCGGGTGCCTTGGCGAAGCGCGTGTCGGCGGGGGCCGCGGCGCCACGCTGATATTTGCCGGTCAGCAAACCGCTGGCCAGCGGGAAGAACGGCAACAGCCCGAGATTGTATTCCTGCGCGGCGGGCAGCAGATCCTTTTCTATATCGCGCATCACCAGGCTGTATTCGTCCTGGCACGACACGAACCGATTGACGTTCATCTGCCGTGCGATCAGTTCGGCCTCGGCGAGGCGCCAGGCCGGAAAATTCGAATTGCCGAGGTAGCGCACCTTGCCCTGCCGCACGAGATCGTCCAGCGCGCGCAGGGTTTCCTCGATCGGCGTCAGGGAATCGTAATCGTGCTGCTGGTAGAGGTCGATGTAGTCGGTTTTCATCCGCTTCAGGCTGGCCTCGACCGCGGACATGATGTAGCGCCGCGACGCGCCCTGCCTGGTGCCGTCATTGCTCATCGGCTTGGAATATTTCGTCGCCAGCACGATGTCCTTGCGGCGGTCGCCGAGCACCTCGCCCAGCACGGTCTCGGAACCGCCCATCCCGGCATAGATATCGGCGGTGTCGAACAGCGTGATGCCGAGGTCGATCGCCTTGTGGATCACCTTGCGCGAGGTTTCCAGATCGGTGCGCTGGCCGAAATTGTTGCAGCCAAGGCCGACGGCGGAAACACGCAGGCCGGAGCCGCCGAGATTGCGAATTTGCATGGATCGATCCTGTGAGGTGGGGCGCGAGGCGGGAGCATAGTTTGGCCCGGCGGCGCGCAAGCCGCAAGGTGCTGCGGTTGCGGATCAGGCCTGCACGGGCAACGGCTGTAACCGTCCGGCGGCCGGCGCCTGCGCGGCCGGCGTATGGCGCAGCGCCGCGGCGGTCATGCGCCGCACCGATTGCTCGGCGTCGCGCGTGATCGCCTTGCGATCCGCGCGCATGTCGTACGCGATCGCCTCGCCCCAGCTCACGGTGACGTCGACGGCGCCCGACGCCAGCACGGCAAGCAGATGCGGGATCAGGTCGGCGTCGCCGTACCATGCCACCCGTTGGCGCAAGCCGCGGCCCAACGGCACGCCGCTGAGGCTGAGGTAGGCCAGCGACATCGGCTGCACGGTGACATGGGTATGGTGCGTGGAGTTGCCGAGCGCGTGATGGACCGCGCCGACCAGCGACGAGCGGAACGGCAGCACGCGGATGCCGTCGCTCGAGGTGCCCTCGGCGAACAGCACCACCGCGTCGCCGCCGAGCAGCCGGCCGGCGATTTCCCGGCTCGCCGCACCGGTCAGATGCCGGGCCTGCCGGTTGATGAAGATGGTTCGCTGCAATTTCGCCAGCCATCCGAACACCGGCCAGGCCGCGACCTCGCTTTTCGCGATGAACACCACAGGCGAAAGCGCCGAGATGACGCAGATGTCGAGCCACGAGACATGGTTCGACAGGATCAGCCCGGGGCTATCAGCCGATCGCACCCCGACATCGCGAATCCGCACCCCGATCAGCGCGCAGAGCATGCGATGATACCAACGCGGGATGCTGCGCTGCAGCCGCAGGCCGATGGCCATGCCGACCAGCTGAAACGGCAGCAGCACCAAAGTGAGGACGGTGAAGGCCAGCAAGATCGATACGGCGCGGATCATGAAAACCGTTCGTTGAGACCGGACCCGCGCGGCGATCGCGCCACGCGGGTATGCACAGCGCGACCGTTGACATCAAAAAAATGCGGCCCCGGTCAGACGCGGCGACTGACGGGGACCGCTGGAGCGCATGATCTGTGACGGGGGGCCTGATCAGACGCATGCGGAACCTAGCCGGGCTCTGTTACACGGCGATGACATCAGGACTTATCCACAGCCCGGTTCGGCCGGTAGCTGGTCAGAACAGCTTGCGATACACCACAAATCCGGAGTGTTCAGCCACCTTGTCGTAGAGCTGCATCGCGGTGAGGTTGGTCTGGTGCGTTTGCCAGTACACGCGCGGCGATCCCGCAAGCTTCGCCTGTTCATAGACGCCATTGATGAGCGCCCTGCCGACGCCTTTGCCGCGCGCGGCCTCGCTGGTGAACAGATCCTGCAAATAGCAGCTGGGCTCGATCGCGGTGGTGCTGCGGTGAAACAGATAGTGCGTCAGGCCAAGCAATTGCCCGCCGCTCTCGGCGACAAGACCATGTACCGGTTCATAGGCGTCGAAGAAGCGCGCCCACGTCATGCGCGTGATTTCAGGGGAAAGCGCGGTCGGGCCCGACCGCCCGTAAAACGCATTGTATCCGTCCCACAAGGGAAGCCATCGGTCATAGTCCTGCCGGGTGACGGAACGGACAGCCAGGTCGCTGGACATTGGTGATTCTGCATTCATGAAAGACGCAACACGCAAGCTGCGCGAGGCCGGCGGCGCTGTCCTTTCATTAACGAAACAGCCGGCAAGGATCAATCGCGTTCGGTGCCTGATGTCATGCCGCTGCTATTCCGCGGCGCGCAGTTGCCGGGCGATGTCGCGATCGGCGCCGCGGCGCAGCGACCGGTAGTAATCGGCGCCCGAAGGGTCGTCGCTGTGGCGGACCAGGTCGGTCACCGGCGTGTAGCTCAGCATTCGCCCGCCGTCGGGCAAGGCCGTGCAGCTGAAACGCAGCACCTGGCCGTCCCGCAGGTTGATGTTGATGGGCGTCGAATCGCCTGATCGCATCATCTCGGTGCGGCGGGCGATGAAGGCGCTCAACTCGTCCTCCGGCAATTCGAAGGCGCCGGTATCGCGGCCGTGATACATCAGCGCGATGAAGGGCGGCTTGCTGTCCGCCTTTTCGTCGGAAAGCAGAAAATAGTCGCGGAAGGCGCGGTTGATGAATTCGGCGCGGGTGTCGGGATCGAGCAGCACGATGCCGATGTCGACCCGATCCAGCGCCGCCCTCAGCCGCTCCGCCGTGGCATGATGCCGGCGTTGCGAGGCGAAGGCATCGATCCATTTCTTACGCAGCAGGCCGGTGATGGCAGCGGTGCCGGCCGCCGTGATCGCCAGCAGCAGCATGCGGGCCAGATCCGACATGTCGTAGCCGGGCGTGGCGCGGTGGTTGAGAAAGAGCAGCGCCGACGAGGCCACGGCAATGATGGCGCTGATCAGCCCGGAGGCGGTGCCGGAGAGCGAGGCTGCGAAGGCGACGATGCAAACGAACAGCGGTGCCGGATTGGGAACGGCAACCAGATGGCGGTCGACGAGGAAGGCGATCAATGCCGTCGCCGCCGTCAGAACCGGACCGGAAAGTGCGCGCCAGTCGAACTGCATGCTCGCTCGCTCTCGTTGCTACGAGGGATAACGGCCGCAGCATGACGTATGGTTGCAACAGTGGCGGAATTTCCCGCGCCATGCCTAAAACGCGGTTGACCCGGTCACGGCGGATTTCCGTTCGCTTGAATCAAATGATATTCGATTTATCGAGGGAGCCGGGCTGCGACCTGATGTATTGAGCCGCGGACATTTCGAGAGGACATTCATGCCCGCCATTTCGCCAGCCGTTTTGCCGATCCTGATGCTGTTTGCCTCCAACGTCTTCATGACCTTCGCCTGGTACGGCCATCTCAAGTTCAAGGAGAGCTGGCTGCCGCTGGCGGTGCTGGCGAGCTGGGGCATCGCGTTCTTCGAATACTGGCTCGCGGTGCCGGCCAATCGCTGGGGCAACGAGGTCTATTCGGCGGCGCAGCTCAAGACCATGCAGGAGGTGATCACGCTGGTGGTGTTCGCCGGTTTCTCGGTGCTGTATCTGAAGGAGCCGCTGGGCTGGAATCACGGCCTCGGCTTCGCGCTGATCGCCGCGGGGGCGTTTTTCATTTTTCACAAGTGGTGAAGAAGTCGCGTAGGGTGGGCAAAGCGAAGCGAAGCGTGCCCACCGTCTTTGATTCGCGCATGATGGTAGGCACGGCGCAAAGAGTTGCCCACCCTACGAATTCTTGCTCAGACCACCTCACGCGCGCGCAAATCCGCGATCGCATCCGCGCCATAGCCGAGCGAGGCCAGCACCTCATCGGTGTGGGCGCTGAGTTCGGGCGCCATGGAATCCAGCCTGCCGCCACCATGAGCGAGCTGGAAACCGCTGCCGGCGAAGCGCAGGCGGCCGTAGGGCGTATCGATCTCCTGAATGGCGCGGCGCGCCGCGATCTGCGGGTGATCGATCATCTCTTCGATCCTCCAGATGCTGGCGCAGGGCGCGCCTGCTGCCTCCAGGATACTCTCCCATTCGCGTGGATCCCTTTTTGAGAGTGCTTGCTCGATGATGGCGCGCAGCGCCGGCTCGTTTTCCTGCCGCGCGAACCAGTCGGCGAAGCGCGGGTCCTCCAGCGCGTCGGCGCGGCCGAGTGCTGCCATCAGCGAGCGGTATTGCTTCTCGCTGTTCACCGCGAGCAACAGATAACCTTCGCCCGCCCTGAACAAATTGGCGGTCGGCCGGCGGCTCACGGCCTGGTTGCCGGACAGCTGCTGACGATGGCCGGCGACGGTGTAGTCCGCCACCTGTCCCGACAGGAACGCCAGCGTCGCTTCGAGCATGGAGACGTCGACCAACTGCCCCTTGCCGGTATGGGTACGCTGGAACAGCGCGCTGGAGACGCCGAATGCGGCGGTTGCGCCGGACAGCACGTCGCAAACGGCAAAACCGGCGCGGGTCGGCCCGGTTTCCTCATGACCCGTGATCGCCATGATGCCCGACATCGCCTGAATCTTGCCGTCGTAGCCTGCGCCCAATCGTTCCGGGCCGGTCTGGCCGAAGCCGGAGATGGCGCAATAGATCAGCCTCGGGTTGATTTCCGAGAGCGCGGCGTAGCCGATGCCGAGCTTGTCCATCACGCCGGGACGAAAATTCTCCATCACCACGTCGGCCTGGGCGGCGAGCTGCCTGACGATGGTAATCGCCTCCGGCCTCGAGAGGTCGAGCGTCAGGCTGCGCTTGTTGCCGTTGATCGCCTGCCAGCCCGGGGCGAGGCCGCGATCGGCCCATTCGCGGCTGAGCGGGGTGCGGCGCATGTCCTCGCCTTCGCGGCGCTCCAACTTGATGACATCGGCGCCGAGCAGCGCGAGCTGGTAGCTCGCATAGGGGCCAGCCAGCACCTGCGTGAAGTCGAGAATCTTCACGCCTTCGAACGGTCGGGTCATTGAGCTTGCTCCCTGATCTTCTTCCCTCTCCCCTTGTGGGAGAGGGTGGCGCCTCACGCAGTGA
>JAYSPJ010000196.1:0-13921 GCA_043722155.1 Bradyrhizobium sp. | reverse complement strand
CTGCTCGAGCAGCTGCGCCGCGCCGCGAATGCCGGACAGCGGGTTCTTGATTTCGTGCGCCAGCATCGCGGCCAGCGCGATCACCGAACGCGCCGCACTTCGATGGGTCAATTGCCGGTCCATCTTGTCGGCGATGGTGCGTTCCTGCAGCATCACCACGATGTGCCCGGGCCGCTCGGTGAGCGGCGCGACGTGCAGATCGACCTGGCGATCGCCGCCGATCCGCGGCGTGCCGAGATCGACCTTGTATTCATTGACCGGCGAACCGCTACTGCGCACCTGGTCGATCAGCGCCAGCAGCGGACTGCCGAACGGCACCAGTTCCTTCAGCGACTGGCGCTGCAGAAACTGGGTCGAAATCTCGAAAAACGATTCCGCCGCCATGTTGGCATCTATGATCTTGCCGTCGGGTGCGATCAGCAGCACCGGATTTGGCAAGGCGTTGAGGATGGCCTCGCTGTCCGACGGTACCGGCCGGCGATGTTCTGCGGCTAGACTCATGCAGCAGCACTCCATGCAAAGTCGTCGAATGCATCTTCAAGGGATCGGTGAACACGGTCCGGATCGTCCGTGGTCAATATCTTTTGTCGCCAGGCCTTGAGCGTCGCCGTCGGCGCGCAGCTGTATTGCGATGCGACTTCCAGCGCCCAGCCGAGATGTTTGCGGGCATGGCGAAGTCCGATGCGCAGGCCGTAGAGACTGCAGACTGCGTCATAGAGGCCACGGATATAGTCGAGCTGCTGCGCCAGTGACGGTGCGGCCTCCGTGATGCCCGATTCGAGCCGGCGCCCGATCTGGCCGGGCAGCCATGGCTGGCCCTGCGCGCCGCGACCCATCATAATCGCGTCGGCGCCGGACATTTCGAGCGCCGCCACCGCCTTCTCGAAGGAGGTGATATCGCCGTTGACGACGAGTGGAATCGCAATCGCATCCCTGACGGCGCGCACCGCGCCCCAGTCCGCTTCGCCCTTGTAGAACTGGCAGCGCGTGCGGCCATGCACCGATATCATCTGCACGCCGGCGGCTTCGGCGCGGCGCGCCAGTTCCGGCGCGTTGAGGGAGCGATCGTCCCAGCCGAGCCTCATCTTCAACGTGACCGGCACTTTCACCGCTGCGATCGTGGCTTCGATCAGCGTCAAGGCGTGATCGAGATCGCGCATCAGCGCCGAACCGGACTGGCCTCCGGTGACGTGACGCGCCGGACAGCCCATGTTGATGTCGATGATGTCGGCGCCGGCGGCCTCGGCGATCCGCGCGCCCTCCGCCATCCAGTGCGCCTGACAGCCCGCGAGCTGAACGACGTGCGGGCCGATACCGGTCGCCTCGCAGCGCAGCAGCGACATCGGGCGGCCGTTGACGAGATCATCGCTCGCGGTCATCTCGGAGACGACGAGTCCTGCGCCCAAGGCCGCGGTCAGACGCCGAAAAGGGGCATCGGTGATGCCCGACATCGGCGCGAGAAGTACCCGGTTGGCGACCTCGATATCGCCTATCTTCAATGGCTTACGGTGTGAGCGTTCCGGGGCGGTCACGGAGTTCTCGTTTTTCTGGCAGGCGCAGCATTGCGACCGCCGGGAGTCATTTTGCGCACAAATCTTGTGCAGTCAAGTTCCATGCCTACACTTTAGACAGTTCTCGCAATACTGCAAGTGCACTGCAACAAAACATGCTTTCCCACAGCGATTGGGAATCCGCCTGTTTTTAGGCCGTCGGCATGATAGGCAGTGCGCCAGCGGACCTACCTTCCCTCCATCAACCCCGAATCGTCAGCAATTGAGTCCAATGCCCAGACCCGAGCGCACTGCAGCTATCCTCGTCGCAGCCGGGCGCGGGCTTCGCGCCGGCTCGGGAGGACCGAAGCAGTATCGCTCGATCGGCGGGCGGACCGTGATTTTTCGGGCGATGGAGCCGTTCTGTTGCCATCCACGAGTCTTTGCCGTGCAGCCGGTTCTGAATCCCGACGACACGGCGATGTTCAATGATGCCGTCAGCGAATTGCGTCACGCGACGCCGGCCCATGGCGGCGCGACGCGGCAGGCCTCGGTGCATGCCGGCCTGGAAGCGCTCGCCAGCCAGAAGCCGGATGTCGTTCTGATCCACGACGCGGCGCGTCCGTTCGTGACGGCGGCGCTGATTTCGCGCGCCATCGACGCCGCCGGCCGTACCGGCGCGGCGGTACCTGCAATACCGGTTACCGACACCATCAAGCTGGTCGACGGCAGCGGAAACGTCGAAGCGACGCCGGAGCGCGCGCGGCTGCGGATCGCGCAGACGCCGCAGGCCTTCCGCTTCGATGTCATTCTCGATGCTCATCGCCGCGCCGCGCGCGAGGGCCGCAACGATTTCACCGACGATGCGGCGCTTGCAGAATGGGCGGGATTGACCGTGGCGACCTTTGAAGGCGATCCTGCGAACATGAAACTGACCACCCCTGAAGATTTTGTCCGCGAGGAAGCCCGGCTCGCAGCCCAGCTCGGCGATATCAGGACCGGGACCGGTTACGACGTCCACGCCTTCGGCGACGGCGACCATCTGATGATCTGCGGCGTGCGCGTGCCGCACACCCGCGGCTTTCTCGCGCATTCCGACGGCGACGTCGGCCTGCATGCTTTGGTCGACGCCATCCTCGGCGCGTTGGCGGACGGCGATATCGGCTCGCATTTTCCGCCGAGCGACCCGCAATGGAGGGGGGCCGCGTCCGACCGCTTCCTGAAATACGCGGTCGATCGCGTCACCGCGCGCAGCGGGCGTATTGCGAACCTCGAAGTGACCATGATCTGCGAGCGCCCGAAGATCGGACCGCTGCGCGACACCATGCGGGCGCGGATCGCCGATATCGCCGGGATCAACATCTCGCGCGTCGCGGTCAAGGCCACTACCAGCGAGCGGCTCGGCTTTACCGGCCGCGAGGAAGGCATTGCGGCTACCGCGAGCGCCACCATCCGTCTGCCCTGGGACGACAAAGGTTGGAGCGACTGACATGAGCGGCAGCGACGCCCGCGCCCTCTCCCGCTCGCTGCTCGACCTGTGCCGGATGCGCAAGCTCACCATTGCGACCGCTGAATCCTGCACCGGCGGCATGGTCGCGGCCGCACTGACCGACATTCCCGGCTCCTCCGACGTCATCGACCGCGGCTTTGTCACCTATTCCAACGACGCCAAGCGCGCGATGCTCGGCGTCAAGGCCACGACGCTTTCGACCTTCGGCGCGGTCAGCAAGGAGACCGCAACGGCGATGGCGATCGGCGCGCTGGAGAAAGCCGGTGTCGACCTAGCCGTCTCCATTACCGGCATTGCTGGCCCCGGCGGTGCGACGCCGGGCAAGCCGGTGGGCCTGGTTCATCTCGCCGTCGCCGCGCGTGACGGCCGAATCCTGCACCGCGAATGCCGGTTCGGTGCGATCGGCCGCAGCGCGGTGCGCCAGCGCTCGGTGGTGGAGGCCCTGCGCATGTTGACGGAGCTCGCGCGCGGCCCGCAGGCCCCTACAAAACCGCGGCGCCAAACCATGAGCCGGCTGCGTCCCCGCGTCGCGCGCACGCCGCGCCGCAGCGCCGTCAAGCGGCGGCGGCCGCCGCGGGCGTAGCGCTAAGGCGCTTTCCCGTAAATCACATCCGCGCGCTTCTCGAACGCCGCGGCGAAGCGCTGGAACGCGGTATCGAACATGGTGCCCATCAGGATCGCCAGCATCCGGCTCTTGAATTCGTAGGACAGGAAGAACCCGACGTCGCAGGCGGTCTCGGATCTGGGCTCGAAACTCCAGCGGTTCTCCAGATGGCTGAAAGGTCCCTTTAGATATTCGACCATGATCTTCAAATTGGGACGGTCCAGCGTCACCCGGCTGGTGAAGGCCTCCCGTACCAGCTTGAACGATACCGTCATGTCGGCGATCACGATTTCGGTGCCGTCGGGACCGGGCATGCGCTGTCGTATCCTGAGCGAATGGCACAACGGGACGAATTCGGGATAGCGCTCGACATCGGCGACGAGGTCGAACATCTGCTGCGCGCTGTGGAGCGCCCGGCGCTTGCTGGAGAATTTAGGCATCTTCGAAAACTCAGCCGGATCGCGCCGCGCGCGCCGCCCGAAGCTTCGCGAAATCGTCGCCGGCGTGATGCGACGAGCGGGTCAACGGGCTCGCCGATACCATCAGGAACCCCTTGGCATAGGCAATCTTCTCGTAGCCGGAAAATTCATCGGGAGTCACGTAGCGCATCACGGCGTGATGCTTGCGGGTCGGCTGCAAATACTGCCCGATGGTGAGAAAATCGACGTCCGCGGAACGCAGATCGTCCATCACCTGCAGCACTTCGTGACGCTCTTCGCCGAGCCCGACCATGATGCCGGATTTGGTGAAGATGGTGGGATCGATTTCCTTGACCCGCTGCAACAGCCGGATCGAATGGAAATAGCGCGCGCCGGGGCGCACCGTGAGATAGCGCGACGGCACTGTTTCCAGATTGTGGTTGAATACATCGGGCTTTGCCTTCGCCACCACCTCCAGCGCGCCTTCCTTGCGCAGGAAATCCGGCGTGAGTATCTCGATCGTCGTCGACGGGCAGCGCGCGCGGATCGCGCGAATGGTTCTTGCAAAATGTTCGGCGCCGCCATCGGCGAGGTCGTCGCGATCGACCGAGGTGACCACGATATGGGCGAGCCCGAGCTTGAAGGTGGCCTCTGCGACATGTTCCGGCTCGGCAGCCTCCAGTGCTCCGGGCATGCCGGTCTTGACGTTGCAGAAGGCGCAGGCGCGGGTGCAGGTGTCGCCCATGATCATGAAGGTGGCGTGCTTCTTGTCCCAGCATTCGCCGATGTTCGGGCAGCCCGCCTCTTCGCACACCGTGACCAGGCCGTTTTCCTTGACGATGGCGCGGGTGTCGGCGTAGCCGCGGGTGTTCGGCGCCCGCACCCGAATCCAGTCCGGCTTCGGCGGCGACAGCGCATCCGGCCGGTTCACCTTCTCGGGGTGACGCGGGCGCAGCGGCGTGGCGGAAATCGTATCGACGACGACGACCATGGAATATCCATATCCCTTCGAGGCTTAGCTAATCCGCTTGAAGGGAAATCGCAACCGCTTGGCTTGCTGGCAGCCATACTTTAGCATATTGCCATCCCCGATGCATTCCGCCCTCCCCAACCCCGGTTTGAATGGCTCGAAGCCGTATTCCCCCTGCCGCGAGCGCCCCCGACTTGGGCAGGCCGCTCAAGCGCGCGTTCTTTGCCCGCAGCGTGCACGAGGTCGCGCCCGACCTGATCGGCGCGACGCTCCTGGTGGAAGGCGTCGGCGGCATCATCGTCGAGGTCGAGGCCTATCATCACACCGATCCCGCTGCGCATTCCTTCCGTGGGCCGACACCGCGAAATCTCGTGATGTTCGGGCCATCAGGCTTTGCCTATGTCTATCGCTCCTACGGCATCCACTGGTGCGTCAACTTCGTCTGCGAAAAAGAAGGCTCAGCCAGCGCGGTGCTGATCCGCGCGCTCGAGCCGACCCACGGCATCGCCGCGATGCGCCGGCGACGCGGACTGCAGGACGCACGAGCGCTGTGCTCGGGGCCGGGCAAGCTGACCGAAGCATTGGCGATTACCGATGTGCATAATGGCCTCGCGCTCGACGCGCAGCCGATCGCGCTGCATGCGCGCGCAACAAAGACCGAGATCGTGACGGGCGTACGGATCGGGATTACAAAAGCAGTCGAACTGCCCTGGCGGTATGGGCTGAAGGATTCGAAGTTTCTGAGCAAGCCGTTTTGACGGTCTCTAGACATGCGTGTGAATCCCGCGGCGCGATGCGCCCGCGCAGTGCCTGAATTTTCCGCCCAATGAGGGCGTGGGGAATGCCGGGTGCCCGCGCGCCATCCGAGCGTGCTGAACGCTTCCGGAGAGGCGGCCTTCAACCTGCTGCGGGTCGGATTGAACTACCGGTTCTGAGGTCAGACCCGCTCCGGGTAAGCCGGCCGCGACCGCTCGCCATAGCCGAGCCAGCCCTCGCGGCGACCGACCTTGACGACGCCGAGCTCCTTCATGATCGCGTCGTAGAAGCGCTCGGCGGCTGACAGGTCCGACACCGTGATGGAGACGTGGTCCAGCATCAGCTCATCCGTTACGCCGCGTTCTTGAGCCGCTCCAGCGCCTCGAGGATTTTGGCCTTCCGCGCCGCCGCGACCTCGCGTTTTTCTTTTTCTTCCTCGACGATTTCTTCCGGAGCGTTGGCGACGAATTTCTCGTTGCCGAGCTTGGCATCCACGCGCTTGATGTCGGCTTCGGCTTTTGCCAGCTCCTTGTCGAGCCGCGCCTTCTCGGCGGCAAGATCAATCACGCCCTTGAGAGGCAGCGCCGCGACCTCGCCGCGCACCAGAAGCTGCACCGCGCCTTCCGGGGGGCGGTCGGCAAAGGAAATATCGCCGAGCCGCGCCATCCGCCTGACCACGTCGTTCCAGCGTTGTGCGCGCCCTTTTGTCTCGGCCGATGCGCCTGCCAGCACCAGCGGCGTCAGCGTCGCCGGCGTGATGTTCATTTCCGCGCGTACCGAGCGGATCGCGGTGACGAGATCGACCACCCAGCCGATCTCGGCCTCAGCGGCGGGATCGCTGAAATCGCCGGTATCGAGCGCCAGAAGGACAGGTGGAAGCAGCCCATCGTTCGGACTCGTCGTCGCCATCAGGACCACCTGTTCCGGCGTCAGCCCACCGGCCTTGCGCGGCCATTCCGTCAACACCAGCAGGCCGTCGCGTTTGGCCGTCACCGCCCATAATTCCTCGGTGATGAAGGGCATGAACGGGTGCAGCAGTTTCAAAATTTCGTCGCGCGCCCACGCCACCATGGCGAGGGTTTCCGTCTTCGCAGCGCTCGCTTCGCCCATCAGGACGGGTTTTGCGAGCTCGAGATACCAGTCGCAATAGACATTCCAGACGAAACGATAGATCGAGGCGGCGGCATCGTTGAAACGATACGCTTCGATCGCCTCGGTGACCTCGCGCGTCGCGCGCGCGGTCTCGTGCGCGATCCAGCGGTTCAGCGTTTGCGTCGCCTGGGTGGCGTCGAAGTCCGCCGGCAGCGCGCAGCCGTTCATTTCCGCAAAACGGCAGGCATTCCACAACTTCGTCGCGAAGTTGCGGTAGCCCTCGACGCGTTGCGCGGCGAGCTTGATGTCGCGGCCCTGCGCCGCCATTGCGGCCAACGTGAAGCGCAGCGCGTCGGCGCCGTAATCGTCGATCAGGTGCAAGGGATCGATGACGTTGCCTTTCGACTTCGACATCTTGGCGCCCTTCTCGTCGCGGACGAGGGCGTGGATGTAGACCGTCGGGAACGGAACGTCCTTCATGAAATGCAGGCCCATCATCATCATGCGGGCGACCCAGAAGAAGATGATGTCGAAGCCGGTGACGAGGACGTCGGTCGGATAATGGCGCTGCACATCCGTCTCGTCGTCGGGCCAGCCCAGCGTCGAGAACGGCCACAGCGCCGAGGAGAACCAGGTGTCGAGCACGTCTTCGTCGCGGGTGATAAAACCTTCGCGTTTGGCCGGATCGAGCGCCATTTTGCGGCCCTGCTCCGGCGTGATGACCTCCTGCTCGGCGTAATAGCCGAGCGCGTTGCCGACCGCTTCCTCTTCGGTCTCGGCGACGAATACCTTGCCGTCCGGCCCGTACCACGCCGGAATCTGATGCCCCCACCAGAGCTGGCGCGAGATGCACCAGGGCTGGATGTTCTCCATCCACTCGAAATAGGTCTTTTCCCAGTTCTTCGGCACGAATGCGGTCGCGCCCGAGCGCACCGCCGCGATCGCGGGCTGCGCCATGGTCTTGGCGTCGACATACCACTGATCGGTCAAGTACGGCTCGATGACGACGCCGGAGCGATCGCCATGCGGCACCATGTGGATGTTCGGCTCGATCCGTTCCAGAAAGCCAAAATCCTCCAGCCGCGCCACGATCAGCTTGCGCGCGGCGAAGCGCTCGACGCCATGCAATTCCTCGGCAAGCTGCGTTGCGCCTTCCGGCAATCCGCGCAGATAATCCTCATTGCCGATGAGGGTCAGGCAAGCCTCCTGGTCGAGCACGCTGATCTGCGGCAGCCTGTGCCGGCGGCCGACCTCGAAATCGTTGAAATCATGCGCCGGCGTGACTTTGACGGCGCCCGAGCCCTTTTCCGGATCGGAATATTCGTCGGCGACGATCGGAATCCTGCGCCCGACCAGCGGCAGGATCACATGCTTGCCGACGAGATCGGCGTAGCGCGCGTCGTCCGGATTCACCGCGACTGCGGTATCGCCCAGCATCGTCTCCGGCCGCGTGGTGGCAACGACGATGAAGGTCGAGGAATCTTCCGGATCGAAAGCCTTGCCTTCCAGCGGATAGCGCAGATACCAGAGGCTGCCCTTGACCTCGATCTGCTGCACCTCGAGATCGGAAATCGCGGTCAGCATCGCCGGATCCCAGTTCACCAGCCGCTTGTCCTTGTAGATCAGCCCTTCGCGATGCAGCTCCACGAACACTTTGGCGACCGCGCGCGACAAGCCCTCATCCATCGTAAAGCGTTCGCGCGACCAGTCGCAGGACGCGCCCAGCCGCTTCAGCTGATTGACGATGACGCCGCCGCTCTCGGCCTTCCACTGCCAGACCCGCTCGAGAAATTTGGCGCGGCCCATGTCGCGGCGGCCCGGCTCCTGCCGCTCCATCAATTGCCGCTCGACCACCATCTGGGTCGCAATGCCGGCGTGATCGGTGCCGGGCTGCCACAGCACGTCGCGTCCGCGCATCCGCTCGAAGCGGCAGAGAATGTCCTGCAGCGTGTTGTTGAGCGCGTGCCCCATATGCAGCGAGCCCGTCACATTCGGCGGCGGGATCACGACGGTGAAGGGTCTGGCGTCGCGGCGTTCGGGGCGACCGGCCCTGAACGCGCCGGCTTCCTCCCAGAGGCGGGCCATGCGGGTTTCGATGTCGGCGGGCTGGTAGTTCTTCTCGATCATCGCAGATGCAATCTTGAGGCTATGGAACGGGCTAGAAAGCCGCCGGAACGCGCCAAGTCAACACGACAGGCACGCCGGACGCGGGATTAGGCCGAATCTGGGACTGAATGAGGGCTGGCAAGCGGCCCGCGGCGGGCCGGCGCCCCTCAAATGAAAGCGAAAAGCCCCTAACGCCCGCCGCGGGAAACCCGCTCGATTTCCGCTTTGACGATGCGCTCGACGAGGCCCGGCAGATTATCGTCGAGCCAGGATTTCAGCATCGGCCGCAGCATTTCCTTGACGAGGTCTTCCAGCGTCCGCGCGTTGTTGCTGAGCACGGTGTTGGCGAGCGAGTTGAAGGCGGATTCGACGGCGGACACCGTGGTGCGCGACAGGATCTGCTGGACCGGCGGCGACGCGCTTCCAAACGGCGGCGGCTCGAACGCGGGCTGCCGAAGTATCGCGCGGGCGGCGGTTTCGGTAAATTCCAGGTCGTCCTGCGGTTCGACCTTCTGGAACGAAGGTTGCGGCGACGGCGGTGGCGACTCCGCCATCGCCACCGCCATGTCGTCGGTCAGTTCGAACACGTCGCCGTCGGGCAAGGAGGGACGTATCTCCTCCGGCGAGGTCGCCTCGTCGAGACCGTTGAGCAGGGCGTCGATGTCGTCCTGGCTGTTGGATACGGCGGGCGCAGCTGCCGGCGCGGCCGCAGGCGGCGCGGGTTTGGCTGGCGGGGGTGCGGGCTTCGCGGCAGCGGCCTGCGCCGCGGGAATCGCCGACGGCGGAATATCGGTCATGACAGCTGGCTTGGCAGCGGACGCCGCCGCGACCGGCTTCGCAGGGGCCGCCGCGCCGGCGGGTTTTTCGGCAACCGGCGGCTTGGCCTCGTCGTCGGCGATGATACGACGGATCGACGCCAGAATCTCCTCCATCGAGGGCTCTTGGACCTTTGCAGGTTGCGTCATCTCCGACTCCACATCATCCACGCCCTCCAGTGCGTTTTACACCAAGCCAGACAGGATTTGCCGGTTCTGGAGATGCAGGCCGGGGTTTTCACCGCACAAGCCTGACTTGTCCCCAGATCAAGCGCCGCTCAACACATCGTTCGGGATCCCGCCCCTGCTCAGGGCACCGAAGCGTCGCGACCTTGTGCTGTCTCAGATGCGGCGCGAATCGCCCTGCTGCCTCTGAGAACGGTATGTCATGGCAACAATTGATTGCAAGCAACGCGCCGCCCCATCCACGCTTGCGAGCGCTCGAGGAGGCGGCCTGTGGTGCGAGCAGCGATGACGTGGCGTTCAGCGACCGTCGGGAACGCGAACACCGAACCAGCTGTCGCGGACCTGGTGGTAATGCACACTCGGGTCGTAGACGGTGGTGGGCAGATTGAGTACCACCGGCGACAGCCGTCCGACCTTGTCCAGTACCGAGTATGACGCGACCACGCGATCATGCTGCGCGGTGACCAGGGCGACGCGGGCGTTGACCAGCGCCTGCTGGGCGTTCAGCACGTCGAGCGTGGTGCGCTGTCCGGCCTTGGCCTCTTCGCGCACGCCGTTGAGCGCGATCTCGGATGCCGACACCTGCGACTGCGCAGAGGCCACCTGCGCCTTGCCCGCCACTAACTGTCCCCATGCCGTAACCGTGTTGGCGCGGGCCTGGTCGCGGACCTGTTCGAGATTGAGGCGCTGCTGCGCCAGGGTTTCCTTGGACTGGCGGATCAGGGCGTATTCGGCGCCGCCCTGATAGACCGGAACCGACAGCTGACCGAGCACCGAGGCGCCGAACGAGCGCTGGATCGTCATGGTCTGCTCGTAGGACTGCTGCACCGAAGCCTGCAGCGTCACCGTCGGCAGCAGCGCGCCTTCGTTGACCCTGACCTGGAGATAGCTGACATCGATGCCGAACATCGCGGCGGTCACGTTGGGATTTTGCGTCAACCCCAGATCGACCGCGGAGGGCAGCGTTCCCGGCAGAAAGCGGTCGACCGGCGAACCCGGCGCGAGCGCTTCCGGCTCGTTAC
Source organism: Bradyrhizobium sp. (assembly GCA_043722155.1). Lineage (GTDB taxonomy): Bacteria > Pseudomonadota > Alphaproteobacteria > Rhizobiales > Xanthobacteraceae > Bradyrhizobium. Next base: position 2,951 of record JAYSPJ010000196.1, on the reverse strand, counting down.
CGATGATGCGGCGGAAGTTCGATCGCGTCGTCGTCAGATTGGCTTCGGAGGTCAGCAACTGGGTCTTGCCGGCAGCGAGTTGCGCCTCGGACTGCGCAACGTCGGTGCGCGTGACCTCGCCGACGTTGAAGCGGTCCTTGGTCTGCTTCAGCGTCTGTTCGAGAACGCGGACGTTGCTCCTCTGAACCTCCACGATCGCGGAGTCGCGCAGATAGTCCATGTAGATGGTCGCGGCCTGCAACAGCACTGTCTGTTCGAGTACCCGCAAGGCTTCCCGCGCGCCCGAAACCTGGCTCTCCGCCGCGCGCGTCCTGTTGGCGGTCTGCTGCCCGTTGAACAGCGTCTGCGTCACGGTGCCGCCGACGCTGCGCGGCGAATTGGCGCCGTGAATTCCGGTTCTGACGATGGTGGTGGGCGTACCGCCCGCAGTGCTGAGCGTATCGGTGTATTGATAACCGGCGCTGCCGGTGAGCGCGACGCGCGGACGGTAGCCGGACAGCGCCTGCGGCACGTTCTCGTCGGTCGATCTGACCGAGGCGCGCTGCGCGTTGAGCTGCGGATTGTTCTGGTAGGCGCGCACCAGCGCCGCCTCGATGGTGTCGGCCAATGCCGGCGCCGGGCCCATGCACGCCAACAGAAGGACCGCAGCCGCAGCTCCGGTAAAGACCTTCACACCAAGCATCCCTGGAAATCCATCCATTTTCGTTCGCCGGCTCGAGCGATGAGCCGGGCGTCGCTTCCGTCAAGTGAGTCCAAGCTCACCTTATTCCGCACATCGGCGGGAAGGAACCACCCCGTACCCCCATGCAGCGGAAACTCTCGACGTGGGGCATCTGGGCCACACTTCTGATTCGGAACGGGATTGCATCGGTCGTCAAGGATTGGCGAGCCCTGACAAGGGCCGGAACGGCCTAGAAAACGAAGGCGGGAAGGCGCTCCAGACCGGGAAGAACCGGAACCACGGCGTCAAACAGCGGCCGGTTCCCGAAATCGCCATGCGAGCGCGTCACGATAGTCGCCCGCGGCGGTTGCGTCGTGGCGAAAACACCGACCAGCCGGCCGCCCTCCTTGAGCTGCCCATACAGCCGATCGGGCGCGATCTCGGTCGCGCCATTGAGCAAGATCACATCATAGGACGCGTTGGCCGGATCGCCATCGGCGGCGGCGGCCGTCAGGACCGTCACATTCGCCAGCGCAAGCTCGGCCAACACTGCCTTTGCTTTCGCGGCGAGCCGCGAATCGCCCTCGGTCGCCGTCACCTGGCCGGCCAGTTTGGCAATAATCGCCGCCGCATAGCCGGTCGCGCAACCCACCACCAGAACAGTGTCGGTTTCCTTGATCGCGGCGGCCTGCAGCATCTTTGCCGTGACCACGGGCTTGATCAGGAAGCGTTTGGCCGAAGCCCCCTCGCTGACATCGAGATCGAGGTCGAGATAGGCCAGCGCGCGCTGATTTGGCGGAACAAATGCCTCGCGGGGCACCGCCAGCATCGCGTCGAGGATCCTGATATCGGTGACGTCGCTGGGGCGTACCTGGCCATCGACCATTTTCTGGCGCGCGGTCGAAAAACCGGACATGAGCAGACCTTGAGAGCGGAGCGGGCGAGAGCCCGCGGGGGAAGCGAAGCCGCGCCATCTTTGGTACAAGGATCGTCAAAACGCAACATGCGGCCGACGCCGGGCCAAGCGGCGTGCCGCCCTGCCCCTGCGATCGGCCCCGGGGGCCGGCCATGCGCTCTATTCGATGGCAACCGCGAGCCGCCCGATCAACCGCGCCACTTCGTCCAGATGGTCGGAATCATGCTCGGCGACGGCCCGGGCCAGCCGGAGCAGGCACTCGTCATCGCTCAGCGCGGGGATGCGGCTCGGAACCATCGATGGCATCCGTTTTGCGAGATCGGTCAGGAGTTCCGGCATCGAATCACCTCAACGGCTTGGGCCCGGCACCAGCAATGATCGTCAGCGAATGGGTCGTTTTGGCGGCTGTTCCATGCGGCCTGGGGATGGCGGGAATGGGCCGATCGGGTGCGGATGCCATGCCTCGCCGGGCCGCAACGGCAACAAATCGTTGTGGCGCAGGTAGTTTCCCGGCCCTCTTGGTGCCGCGTCAGAACCGGCTATTTCGTCCTTTGCAAGCTCGGAAGGCTTTGTTATACGCAGCCGGCTTGCGAACGATTGTTTCGCCTGTTCCTCGGTAGCTCAGCGGTAGAGCATTCGACTGTTAATCGAATGGTCGCTGGTTCGAATCCAGCCCGGGGAGCCAAAAACACTAAATAAATCAATACCTTTTACCTAAGCGCATTTAGCTGTGTCCTAAGAAATCTGGAATTAGGGCGCGCTTAGGACACATTGAAAAGTTTTCGCGGCACGCGGCTCACTCTATACAGGTGCCGCTGTTTGCGGGCTGACAACACCTCTCCCGCGACTCACTATCTGGAAAAAGTAACGGCCCCAGTCCCGGGAGGGCTGAGGCCGTTGTGGGGACGTGCCAGCGAGGGGGCGCGTGGCACGACTGATAAACCGCCGTTAGACACTTTGTTCCGGCGAACCGACAAGTCCCGGATCAGATTTTCGGCGCTAGATCAGCCCGATCAAATACCGGCACCTTTTCAATATCGTCTCGCCCGGTCCCCGAGGGCGTATCTTCGGCGGCGTGCCGAAGTGCTTCTGTGGCCGCATCCAGACCGTCGACGGTTTCGTTAGCCTGACTTCCGGCGTCGTGCGGCTTTGCCGGTACCTGTTTGCCGGTTTCGGTTGTTTTGGGTTGATTCATGGTGCGCTCCTCTGAGTAAACCAACCCGCTGGCCCACATACCGTTCCGCTGGCTCGCTAACCCACTCCGGCCCACAACGCGGGGATGTCCCGGTCGATGTTGAAATTGAAGGGCAGGCGTTGCTCACCTTGAGCCTGTAGGCTCGGGGTGTCGAATCCGCAAAGGAGAGCAACGCCATG